>JAHWKS010000593.1 GCA_019347795.1 Planctomycetota bacterium
ATGCTTGTTGGCGGGCTGCTCCTGGGCCGCTACGGCATACGGCGTTTGGAGATCGCGCGGGAGCGGGCCGTGCTGGCGGAGTTGGGCCAGTACGGCGCCGACGTGCAGTTCCACGAGGGACGCGTCGCGCAAGTTTCCTTCTCCGGCGCCCGCTTTCGGAATGAAGCCCTCGCTGCGGCGGCGCGGCTGCCGAAGCTGGAGCGGATCGTGCTCATCGACACGACGGTGAACGACGCGGGGCTGGCGCATTTGGCGGAGCTGGAGCAACTGCGGGAGCTGTCGGTGATCGGCGCCCCCGTGACCGACGCGGGACTCGCGCACCTCGCGGAGCTGACCGATCTCCGCCGGCTGCGGCTGGATCACACGCGGATTACCGACGCGGGGCTGCCTCGCCTCGCGGGGCTCGCCAGGTTGGAGCGGCTGGACCTCGTCGGAACGCGCATCACCGACGCCGGCCTCCCCGCCCTGGCGCCGCTCACGCAGTTGGAGCGAATCTACCTGAATCAAACGGCCGTGACGGACGCCGGCGTGCAGACCCTGCAGGAACGGTTGCCGGCGGCGAAAATCTCGCGGTGAGGCGGGCCGGCTCCGTGTACAATCTCGCGGCGATTCTCTAAACTCGATCGTTTGCTGACCGCGACCCGCACATGCGAGAGCCGATCATGGCCGATTCCGAGAATCATGAAAACGTTGAGCCGCAGGATGACTCCGACGTCGTGGAGACGCTCGAGTCCTTCAACGCCCGCCTCGACGTGAACGAGGACGGTTGGGTATGGCGCGTCTTCCTCTACGAGAAAGGCGGCTGCGACGAGGCCCTGGAATGGGTCCGGAAGCTCCCTGAGCTGAAAGAGCTGTGGGTGCTCCAGACCAAAGTGACGAAACAAGCCGTGGACGAACTGCAGGAAGAAAAGCCCGACTTGGTGATCTATCGATAATGGATCGAGTAACCGAGTATCACCAGATTCTCCGAACTGTGGTTGAGGAGTATGCCGCGGATTGGAAACCGCGCGACGGCACGCATCTTGAAGCCGTCACGGATTCCCAGCACGGGCATTACCAGATCATGCGTTCCGGGTGGAAGGACGGACGATTTGTGCATTCCTGCCTGGTTCACCTCGCCATCCGCGGCGGCGAGGTTCAGCTCCTCAAGAACGACACGGAGATCGAGTGGGATCGCGAGCTGGCGCAGCGGGGGATAGCGCCGAAGGACATTGTGCTGGCGTTTCGACAGCCCTTGCCTCAACATGCCGCTTCCGCCGGCTGACAATTCCCCGGACGACAAATCCCCGGACGCGATGGCGCCGGCGGCGGCGATTCCTATAATTGACCGCATGTCGCACGGAGAGCAACTCGACTTCCCGCCGCTCCTTTCGAAGTTCGGCCTTTCGTCGTTTCGGCGCGGGCAGGAGGAGGTGATCTCGGCGGTGCTCGCCGGGCATGACTGCCTGTGCGTCATGCCCACCGGCGGCGGCAAGAGCCTCTGCTACCAGTTGCCCGCCATCGCCCGCGACGGCGTGACGCTGGTCGTGTCGCCGCTGATCGCGCTGATGAAGGACCAGGTGGACGGCCTGAACCGGCTGGGGCTGCGGGCGACGCTCATCAACAGCTCGCTGGGGATCCAGGAGCAGCGGGAGCGGCTGCACGAGATGGCGGTCGGGGCGTACGACTTGGTGTACGTCTCGCCCGAGCGGTTCCGCAACGTGATGTTTCGGGAGGCGGTGGCCCGCAGCAACGTGCAGCTTCTGGCCATCGACGAGGCCCACTGCGTGAGTGAGTGGGGGCATGACTTCCGCCCCGATTACGCCCGCCTCGGCGCCTTCCGCCAGCGGATCGGCAATCCGCAGACGATCGCCCTCACCGCCACCGCCACCGCCGATGTGCGGGAGGACGTGATCGCCTCGCTCCAGTTGCGGGAGCCGCGGGTGTTCGTGACCGGCTTCGCCCGGCCGAACCTGCGGTTCGAAGTGGCGGCGCCCCCCAGTCAGCCGGAGAAGATCGAGGCGCTCTGTCGGTTCCTGGAGCAGACGCCCGGCTCGGGCATCATCTACGCCGCCACTCGCAAGCGATGCGAGGAACTGGTGGAGGCGCTCACCGAGCGCATCCGGCGAAGCGTCGGCGTGTATCACGGGGGGATGATGCCCGAGGACCGCCGCAGGATGCAGGAGCGGTTCATGTCGGGGCAGATCGAGATCATGGTCGCCACGAACGCCTTCGGCATGGGGATCAACAAGATCGACCTGCGGTTCGTGGTCCACTTCAACATGCCGGGCACGCTGGAGGCGTACTACCAGGAGGCGGGGCGGGCCGGACGGGACGGCGACCCCTCGCGGTGCCTGCTCCTGTACTCGCCGCAGGACCGCTACATCCAGGAGTTCTTCATTGAGAACGCCTATCCGTCGCAGGCCTTGATCCGCGCGGTGTACGAGTTCCTCGGCTCGTGCGAGGAGGACCCGATCGAGCTGACCATGGAGGAAGTCAAGGAGCGGCTCGGCCTTTCCTCCGGGGCGGAGGGGATCGGCGCCTGCGAGCAGATCCTCGAAAAGTGCGGCGCGCTCGAGCGGCTCGACCCGCGGCAGAACATGGCGGCGGTGAAGATCGACAGCGAGCTTCCGACGTTGATCGACCTCATCCCGCAGCAGGCGAAGGTGCGGCGGCGCCTGATGCACGCCATTGAAAACGTCATCGGCGACCAGCGGGGCGAATGGGTGTACGTTCATCCGAACCAGCTCGTCGCCGCCTCGGGCCTGGACCGCGAGGCGATGAATCGCGCCCTGCGGGAGCTGACGAACCTCAAGGCGTTCGACTACGTGCCGCCCTTCCGCGGGAAGGCGATCCACATGCTCGTGCGCGACAAGCCGTTCGCGGAGCTGGAGATCGACTTCGACACGCTCGAAGAGCGGCGGGCCGCGGAATACGCGAAGCTCGATCGCGTGATGACGTACGCCCGCACGAACGGTTGCCGGCAGCGGGAAATCGTCGACTACTTCGGCGATCCCGACGCGGCCGACTGCGGCGTGTGCGATAATTGCACCCGCTCCGGGAGTCGGCGGAGCCCCGCCGAAGCGACGTCTTCCTCCGGCGAAGTGACCGATGAGAACCTGCTGCGCGCGGTGCGGATCGCCCTCAGCGGCGTGGCGCGGGCGCACGGGCGGTTCGGGAAGAACATCGTCGCGCAGATGCTGTCCGGCTCGAAGTCATCAAAGCTGAGCAAGTTCAAGCTCGACAAGCTGAGCACCTACGGACTGCTGGGGCATCTTACGCAGCCGGAGGTCTCGTCGCTGCTGGACGTGCTGATCGAGAAGCGGCTCATTGACCAGGTGGACGTGGACCGGCATCGTCCCGTGCTGCAACTCACCGAGTACGGCGCCGACGTGATGAAGAGCAACATTCCGCTCGAGGGCCCGCTGCCGTTGCCGGCTGACCTGCTCTTGAAGCTCCGCGGAAAGCGCGAGGACGGCGACTTCGATTCGCCGCCGCCGGCCGATGACGACTTCGGCCCGCCCAACATCGGCTTGCTGGACGCGCTTCGCGAGTGGCGCCGAAATCGCGCGGACCGCATGGGAGTCCCCGCGTATCAGGTGCTGACCAACGCCACGGCCGACCTCATCGCCCGCACCTGTCCGGAGACGCTAGCGGCCCTGGAGCAAGTGAAAGGAATCGGCCCCGCGAAGCTCGATCAATACGGCGAAGAGATTCTGCAACTTGTTGGACGATACACGTCCCCGATCCGCGAACCGCAGAACACAAAGCCCCCAATAGCCGGAGACCAACGCGTCTCCGGTGACGCGCCCACCCAGCCCACACCTCGCCCCGACCACTATTGGACCTGGCGCGTCCTCTCCTCCAACATCCCGCTCGACGAATGCGCCGCCATCCGCGGCCGCTCGCGGGAGCAAATCCTTGACGACCTCCTCGAAGCCGCCGAGGCGGGCCTCCCCATCGAACCGCGGTGGGTGCTGGACGAACAACTGCTTCAATCGCTTTCCGCAGCCCATAACGGCCAACCCGCATCGTTGGAGCGCCTCGTCAAACATCCTCCGCCAGGCGCCACGCGGCGGCAGATCGAGCTTTATCTGAAATGCCGCCGCCTCCCGGAATCTGGGGGGTAACCAAAGGCGAAGGAATACGTAACAATTCCCTGGCGCCGTTTTTCCCGCAGATTGGCAAACGGTTTGCGTTCACGATGCTGCGTCGAGGACGCCGAGGACGGGGTCGGGAGTCTTTTTCGGTCATGAGGTTGCCTGATGGCTGCCGCGTTGGCCGAAAAAGACTCCCGACCCCTTCGTGTGGAAAACGCTTGCGGGAGCGGCCTTTGCGACGCGGACCATCGTCGCAATTTCCCCAAACCTGGGATACAATTCAGACGGCCGTTGTCCACCGGCGGCGGCGCCCCATACGCGGAAACCTGGGAAAGGCAATCGATGGAGAAAAAAAAAAAGGATGAAACGCGC
>JAHWKS010000594.1 GCA_019347795.1 Planctomycetota bacterium
GCAACTCGCCCAAAAAATCCCAGCGTCTGTTGATCGTCGAGGGAGAGCCGCCCCGGTCCAGTTGATCCCGCGTCCAATACACCGCCTGCAGCGCGACCGGGTTGAATCCCTCGGGATCGATGAGCGCCGCCTGGTCGTGATTCCCCAGGATCACCACCGGGAGCTTCATCGCCTGATCGAGACACTCCCGCGGGTTGGGCCCGTAGCCGATGACGTCGCCCAAGCAGTATGTCTGCGAGATCTTCTGCTGCTGGATATCCGCCGTCACCGCGCGGAGCGCTTCCAGGTTGGCATGGATATCGCTGATCAGTGCTCGCTTCACGCGCCGGCGCCTTTATGATCGTGTCATCCGGCGCCAAGCCGGCGGACATCCCCATGCGAAAGTCGATGGTTACAGTATTATAAGGGGGCAGTCTAGGACCGGGCAATCGTCGGGTCAAGTGCGGCCGGACCGCTCCCACGGACCCCTCTTGGAATTATAAGTCACGTGCGCATCTTGGCTTTGGAGACTTCCTCGACCGCCGGCTCCGTCGCCCTGCTCCGCGGCGACCTCGTCGCAGCGGAAGCGTCGCTCCCCACAGGCCAGCGCTCCGCCCAAGCCCTGGCGCCTGCTATCCTCGAAACCCTCGCAACAGCCGGCTGGCGAGCTTCGGATGTAGCGATGATCGCGGTTACGCAGGGTCCCGGCTCGTTCACGGGACTGCGAATCGGCGCCGCGACGGCCAAGACGCTGGCCTACGCCCTCGGGGCCGACCTGATCGGCGTCAATACGCTGGAGGCGATCGCGGCTCAGGCGCCCCCTGAGTGCGGCGAGGTATGGACCTTGCTCGACGCGCATCGCGGCCAGCTCTTCGCAGCGCGCTTCCGACTGGGGGACAACGGGCCGCAGGCGGTGCGGGACACTTGCGTGATCGACGTGGATGCATGGCTTGACGCGTACACGTCCGTCGATTGGATCGCCGGTCCCGGCGTCTCGCGAGTCCTCCGGCGGCTGCCGTCGGATGCAGCGATCGTGGACGAGCCGAACTGGGCGCCGCGGGCGGAGACGGTGGGGAAGCTGGCGTGGCGGGCGCACCAGCAAGGACGACGCGACGACGTCTTCGCCTTCGCCCCCCGCTACTATCGCCCCAGCGCGGCTGAAGAAGCGTAGTGCAGGCGGCTCGCTTGCACAGGAACAGGCGAGCCGCCCGTTTTACGGCAAGCGCCGATGGAGAAGCACCGCGCCCACCGCGGCGGTTGTGAGAAACACCGATCCGATGATCGGCACGAAGCTCATCACGAACACCGTCGCCCCCAACCCCAGCGTGTGCGGCAGCCGGTCGAGGCAATAGCGGCTCTTCTCGCGCCGCCGCATCCCGCGCATCGCCAGCGGATAGTCGAGGTAATCGCGCCCGAAGATGTACCAGGTGACGGAGAAGTCCCCCACCAGCGCCAGCGGCCCGCCGACCAGCGGGAACAGCCCGACGACGAGAAACACCGCATGCGTCGCGATCAGCGCCGCGAGGTCGTAGACGGTGTCGATCACCTGGTAGAGGAACGACAAGTCCTTCAACTCCTCCGGCGCCACGCCGAGCATGATCTCGACCTCCTTCGCCAGCAGCCCGTAAAAGTAGCCGCAAAGTATTCCCGTGAGCAGCTTCCACAACAGCAGCGCCGTCCCGACGCTGGCGATCACCATCACGGCGCCGAGCAAAATCTCCGCGGTCCACCTCAACCAAACCGGCCACTCCCCCTCCTGCTGAAACCACGGATGGACAACCGAGAGAAACCACAACGCCGTGAGTATTAAAAGCAGCAGCACCAGCCCTGTGATCAGAAGGTTCGCGATTAACGGCGCGACGGCGTAACGCCACAGCGCGGGCCGTTGCTTGAGGAACCTCCAACCCAGCATCGGCGCCGCGGCGCCTTCCTGAAATCGCTCCCACGCCGTCGCGCGCGGGTCCGAAGTAGATTCGGCAGGCTCGCGAGAGGCCGCGGCGTCGCTGGGGGGATGTGGCGTCATTGCACGTTGAAGAAAATCGGGAGCCGGCTTCGCTTGAGGAGCGTCCATCCTATCGCGGCCAATGCCACGACGGCGAGCACGAGCGTCAGGCAGATCGCCGCAACCTGATCATCGACGCCGGCGTGGATGAGGCCGAAAATCCGCACCGCGAGCGTGTCCACTCCAGGCGGGATCACGAGAATGCTCGCCGCCAGTTCGCCCGTGCTGATCACCAGCGACAGCAGCCACGCCAGTCCGAAGGCGGCCAGCCGCTGCGGCGCCGCGAGGCGCAGGAATCGCGTGAGCGGTCCGGCGCCGTCCAACGCGCCGCTCTCCAGCGTCTCCGCCGGGATGGTGCGGAACGCCAGCCAGAGAACGAGGATCGCCCAGGGAATCGTGCGGGCGAGCGCCGTCGCCACCGGAGCGAACAGCGTGCGGTCGTAAAGCCACACCAGCAGCGGGCTATCCTCGCGATTAAACACGGCGATTAATCCCAGCCCGATCAATGGTCCCGGCGTCGCCATTCCCACAACGGCGATCACCAGCGCTGGAATCGACCGCCATCCGCCCCGCCGGGCGAACCATGCCAGCGGCGCCGCCAGGGCCACCGCCAGGGAAGCGGTCAAAACGCCGATCGCCGACGTCCAGCCGATCTCGCGGCCGAACCGCGACGGGCTCTCCGCCAGCATTTGAACCACCTTGACGGGCGTCCAATATCGCTCGAGCCGATCGCCGATCTGTTCGACGCGCACCCCCGCCTGATAGACAAAGTTCGCGAGTGGAACCGCGGCGATGAGGAGGATCGCCGCCAGGAGCAGCAGCCCGGCGAAGGGGCGGAAGCGGCCCAGCGAGTATGTCCGCGGCGGTCGCGGCGAGGCGGGCTGGTCCCAGTGCGTCAAGCGGGTCAGGAAGACAGCCGCGGCGATCGCGAGCCAACCCGTCACAACGACGCCCGGCCAGATGCCGAACGTGGCGGACGCTGCGGCTTCCGCCTCGCCCGGTCCGATCAAGAACTCCCCCAGCGCGAACCCGATGTAAAGCTCGCGGGCGTACGTGTTGACCTGGTACATATCGGCCACCGTGATCTCACCGGCGGTGGCAATGAAGACCCAGAGAGCTGCCAATCCAACCGCGCCCCAGGCAAACGGAAGCGTGATGCGGGCGAAGACCGCAGCCGGAGCGGCATCCAACAGCGCGGCCTCCTCGCACTCCGGCGGCGGGCGGCGAAGTCCCGCAGCGATGATGAGCGCGGTCCAGGGGATCGCCGCCATCGCATGCACCCAGACCGCGCCGCGCCATTTTTCCAACGGGGGCGCCGCGAGCGAGCCCAGCACCGCCGAATACCAGCCTTGCCGCCCGAACCCGGCATCCCACGCCGCCGTTTGCAAGTACAACGGCATGAACAGCAGCGCGGCCAGCACGTAGAACGCGATTCGCCTACCCGGCGCATCGGTGCGCGCAAGCAGCCCCGCCAGCAGCATGCCCGCCGGCAGCGCAATCGCGCAGGTGGCCAGCGCGAGGTAAAGCGAGTTCAACGCCAGAAGCTGCTCACGCCGAGAAGTCCAGGGCGGCAACAAAGCCGTCGCCGCGACGCAGCCAATCACGAGGAACAAGCCGCGGAAGATTCGCCACGGATCAAACACGGATCAAACACGGAAAGTGGAAACGCCGACCGGAAGAAGGCGGAACGCTAATCTGCACTAATCGTCGCTAATCAATCAATTCGTGCCAGATTAGCGAAGATTAGTGTTCCGTTTCCGCGGACTGCCATCCCATCCTAATCCGTGTTCCATCCGTGTTCATCCGTGGCTAAATCTTCCGACTCGCGGGCTCATTTAATGCTCGTATCTTCGTCCTCGGCGGCGGTGCGTGCTTCGCCGGTGACGAGTTCTTCGGTGAAGCGGGCGAGGTAGGTCATGCTGCTGTCGGGGCCTTCAAAGCCCAGGACCGTCTCGTTCCAGTCCAGGCGCCGTGACAGCAGCCGCCCGGCGTCGATGTCGAACTTGATCACCCCCTTCGTGACGTGCTGCATGAGCTGCGCCTCGATCTTCGGATCGTTCACGGGCGTGAGCACCTGCGTCGTGACCGAGATCGTCGCCACCCCGGCGGAAACCTTCTCCAGCTTGAACGCCTTGCGAATCTTCACCAGCTTCAGGCTGCCGTTCACGGGCACGCGGATTTCGCTCGGGGCGTGCCATTCCTCGCCGATGAAGATCGGCTTCTCGGGCAGCGGCGTCACCAGGTCGCCTTCACTGAGATTGAACTTGGGGAACTTATCATCACGCTTAATCACCTTGCCGTGCGGATCGATCGTCGCCGCGGTGACGGTCTTGCCGATCGTCGAGGCGATCACCTCGTATCCGGCCGGCGGCTTGTCGTTGGTCTTGCTGTTGTATCGCTCCTCGGCCCGGTCGCCGACCTGCCGCCACATGTCCACGTCTTCAATGGAGTGCGAGAACTTGATTT
>JAHWKS010000595.1 GCA_019347795.1 Planctomycetota bacterium
GGCCGACCAGCAGGAGCAAATGCGCCCCGGAACGGTCGAGTCCCGCCAACCACCCCGGGTTCACTCAAAAGAGGAGTCCGACGAGCAGAGTGACGGCGTCGAGCAACGTCCAAGCGACGCTCTCCCCTATCGCACCTCTCGCCAATGAGATTTGCGACGACCGGATGAGTTGACCTGCGCTCATCTAGCGCGCTACCGTTCTTCTGCGGTTCTTTGCCCAATCCTTCACCCTAGCCTCAAGAGCCTAGCCGGCATGTAAATCTCTGACTCAATTCTCAGCCTCGCGCGTTGCGGGGCGGTTGTGTGTATTTCCACACGGCCGCCCCGACCCGGGGGCGGCCCCAACATGAAAGAGGTCGTCCCCATGACTGTCCCCCGTTCTTCTCCCCCGCCGGCGCCTGCCTGGCACGCCGCCTTTCTGGCGATGCTGCCGACAATTCGCCGGCACGCACGGTTTCGCTTTCGCCGCCTCGATCGCGAGGCCCGCGAGGAAGCAGTCCAGGAGGTGGTGGCCAACGCCCTGGTCGCGTTTGTCCGTCTTGTCGAGCGAGGCCGCCTGGACGTGGCCTTCCCGACGCCGCTGGCCCGCTTCGCCGTCGCCCAGTATTCCGTCGGGCGCCACGTGGGCGGCAAGCTCAACACCAGAGACGTGCTTTCGCCCTACGCTCAACACCGACGGGGCGTCGTGGTCGAGTCAATTTTTCGGCCCAAGGATGACGATCAGCGGCCCTGGATGGAGACGCTCATCGAGGATCCGCGAACGCCGGTTGCGGATCAGGCTGCGTTTCGCATCGACTTTCCAGCGTGGCTCGACACACTCCAGCCGCGCGACCGCCGCATGGCCGAAACAATGTCGGTCGGCGTGCGGCCGCTGGATGTGGCGGAGATGTTCCAGATTTCTCCCGCCCGCGTCTCGCAGATTCGCGGCCAAATGGCCCTCGCGTGGGAGCAATTCCACGAGGGCGCTACGAAACCCTCTTCTGAACCTGCGCCTGCGGGCTGCCAGGCCGCTTCTCGCGGCGAATAGGGCGGCCTCTGGTGGGTTATGCCATCTCAGGCTTTCTGGCTGCTCTCCGGCCATTCTCGCGCGTCTGACGGAGGCCCAGTCCGAAGCCCGTCGCGTCTCAACCTTCACGGAGGCGCCGTAGAAATTTCTCTTTCAACACATGTTCCCATTGATTGCGAAAGGAGGATCTGAATGGCGAAGCGACCTTATGTCTCGTTCGCCGAGATCAAGGAGAAAGTGCCGATTCCCGACGTCCTGGCGACGCTGGGAATCGCGGAGCGGTTCGCCCGCAAGGGAGATTCGCTCACCGGGGTCTGTCCCCTACCGGGCCACCAGCACGGCCCCTGTCCCAACCCCGAGCAGTTCAAGATCAACCGCAAGGACGGCGTGTGGCTCTGGCACTGCTTTGGAGACTGCCAGATCGGAGGCGACGTGATCGAACTCGTCAAGCAGATGACCGGCTTCGACAACTCGCACGTCCGGTTCTGGTTCGCCGAGAAGTTCGGCGATCGGCTCTCGCTGAGCAATCGCAACGGCACGAGTAAGAAGGCCGAACAGGCCGAAGCGGAAGACGAGGTAGAAAAGGACACGGCCCGCACGGATCTTCCGAAGGAAGACGCCGCACAGGCCGCACCCATTGCACCGTCCAACCTACCTGAAGAACCCGCTCCGCTCAAGCCCCTCCGGTTCCACTTGAACCTTGATTTGGACGTCGACTACCTGCGAAAGCGCGGTCTGACGCCCGAGACAATCCAGCGCTACCGCCTCGGCCTGTGCCGGCGCGGCGTGCTCAAGGACTATGTGGCGATTCCCATGTTCGGCCCCAATCAGCCGCCGGATGAGAATCCGGTGGCGTACCTCGGCCGCTGGCCCGGCGACGATCACGATGAAGCGGCCGGCAAGCCTCGGTACAAGTGGCCGGAGGGCTTCCCCAAGAGCCGCGTCCTCTATGGACTGCGGGAGGCGCTTGCCGGGCCGAGCAACTCTCCCCTACTCGTCGTGGAGGGGCCCTTCGACGTTTACCACGTCGTGCAGGCGGGCTTTCCCGCCACTGTCGCCGTTCTCGGCTCAGCGCTGAGCGATGAGCAGGCGGCGCTGTTGGCTGCGACCGGACGCAAGCTCGTGCTGCTGTTCGACGGCGACGAGGCCGGCCAGGCCGGGATGCGCCTGGCCGCCGGCAAGCTGATCACGCGGGCCTGGGTCCGCGTCGTGAAGTTGCCCGAAGGAAAGCAGCCGGACCAAATCCCGGCGGAAGAACTGCAGGCGATTCTCGCCTTCAACTAATCGAGTCGCCAAAAACAACACCGGACAGGAAGTCCGGTGTTTTTCTGCGCCGCATAAGCGGCCCGGCGCCTCCACGTGGCGGCGATGGAATAATGCGGGCCGCCCCCACCGGGAGCAAGCCCCGCGTCGTCAGCGCCCGCCGCCACAGTGCGCCTGAGGCAGACCCCTCCCTGCCCAAAGAGCCGAATGATTTTTGCGTCGTGGGAGCCGAACAGTGGTTGTCGCCAACACCTTCGCCCAGCTACGCGGCGCGCGGGAATTATAGCATGATGCTCCGCGCCGCCCGCATGTAGCAACGATTCCGGGACTTCACACCGGCTCATAGGCGCCCCCCGTCCGCCGTACCAGGTCTTCCCCAGTTGCGGAGTTGAACAGCGGCGTCAGCACGCACCGGTCGATCCACGCGATCACCGGGGGCGCACACTGCATCGCCGAACCCGAACAGCATCTGGCGTTCGTTTGGCAGCATTGTCAAGCGACCGGCGCCTTGAAGACGCGCGTACTCCAGGGCCGACATCCACCGCATTCGCAACTCTCCCCGATCCACCACGACCACGATTTGCCGCGCGCTCCCGCCGCGAGGCGTGCGGACGCACCCGGCCAAGCCATCGAAGCGAACTTCGAGACGCAAATTCCCGTTTCTACGGCGGCGAAATCCGGCGCCGACGAATATTCCTCCCTCGCCCCGCAGCTCTTGAATACGCCTGCGATGCCGATCGTTTAACATCGCGTAGTGCCGAGCAACCTCCCGCTCTTCCCACCATGGCAGCGCATCGTCGATGTCGATCGCGGATTCTCGCCTCACTCCGGTCGGCCGCCAGATTCGCGCGGTCGCCCGCGGCGCCGGCGGTACGCCTCCAACGCTCGCTCGATCAACTCGCCCAAGGTGCAGTGTTCCTCCCAAGACCACTCGCGGTAATCGTCCATCACTTCGGCGCTGATCCACAGCGACGTTTTGTCCTTGGGTTTCCTCATCTTGCCTCGACCTCGACTCGGCGGACGGCCCCGACGAGCGGTCCGCGGCCGTGGACTCGCCTTTTACCCAATATCATTCTCCTCAGGCTCTGGCGCCCGCTTCGCTTCTCCGTCCGTCGATCCACCGGCCCTCTCCCCTACCGGCACCGGTCGGCTCGACACCAACTCGTCGAGCACCCCTTCTACGCCGCTGACCTTGCGCGCCATAGGCTCATTTCCTCCAATTGTCCAGCAACCTGTGCGTAATCCTCCAGCGCATTCCCCTCTCGTAGGTCCAGCAAGCGTCCTTCCGTCGTCGCGTACAAAAGCCGCGCATCCGTTCGCACCAGCCCCAGCACCCGGTAACGACGCTCCAGCTCGCGGCGCACCTGGTGCGTAATTGCTCGGCGAACTACGCAGTTGGTGAGAATTGTCCCGAGAATCTCCAGTCCGGGGTTCACCTGCTCCCGCAGCAGCTCCACCGTACGCTGCAGACGAGCCAGCGCCCGCAATTCAAAGCCGCCCGGCTGCACTGTCACCAGCACCGAATCGGCTGCCGTCAAGCAGTTCAGCGCCAGGACCCCCAGCGATGGCGGACAGTCGATGATGACGATCGCATCCTTGCTCACGCCGCTCTTGGCGAGGCACGCCTTCAGAATGCTTTCCCGCCCCGGCTCCGACAGAAGCTGGCTCTCTCCCCTAGCCAAGTCCACGCTGCTGGGCGTGAGCGTCAGGTTCTCCGTTAAGCGAACCATCGGCAGTGCGGCCCGCTCCGTCATGGCCCGATAAAGCAATCCCTCGTCGTCGCGGCGCCCGAAGGCGCTAGTGAGATTGCTCTGCGGGTCCATATCGATCACGTGCACCGGCGCGCCGCTGCGGCTCAGAACCACCGCCAACACGCCCGCCGTGGTGGTTTTTGAGGTGCCCCCTTTTTGATTGCCGATCGCCAGGACGTGCATCGCTTTGCAGCATAGCACAATTTTCCTGAATGCCTGAAATGCGGGAGTTTCCCGCATTCGGGAAACGCGGGTCTTTCCCGCATTCCCGCTTTTCCCGCATTATTGATTGAGCCACGCGTCTGCACTGCGGACGCGCTGACGACAGGTGACGACGGGCGCCGAAGGATTCCTCACCCGTCCTCAACCTTCCGCATCTGACGTTGTGTGAGGAAGGTTGCTGACGACGGCCGGCTGCGCG
>JAHWKS010000596.1 GCA_019347795.1 Planctomycetota bacterium
GCAGTGAAGCTGCTTGCCCAAAAAGACGCGGGCGGTCTTCGAGGTGACCAGCGTGAAGTCGTGCGTGTAGTTGGCCAGCAGGAAGTTCACCGCACCGTTGTACTCCTCGGTCCCCGGCCGATTGGCGCCGGTGGCGGAGACCAGCTCGAACGCCATCTGGTCGTACGGCTTGTTGAACTGGAACGAGCGGCGAAGGTACTGCTGAAGCCCCTCGCGCACCGCGAGGTCATCCTTGCCGGTCCCGCCGGTGCGGCCGATGAGGAGGTTCGCCCACACGCCGCTCCAGTGCCGGGCATACTGCTCGACGTACTGGTCGTCATAGAGCAGCCTGTTGACAAGCTCCTCCTTTTTGTTCGACGAACGATTCTCCCGATACGCCGCCAGCTCTTCATAGCTTGGCGTGCGGCCGATGAGGCGGAGATAAGCGCGGCGGGCCCATTCGCCGTCGGTGGCCGGAGGCGAAGGGGCCACGCCGCTCTCTTCCCAGGATTGATGGAGCGCGCGATTAACGAAAGCGATCACGTCCTCGTCGTAATCGGGCTGCGGAGCGACGGCGTACGCGGGCGACTCGCTGGGCGGAGCGGCTTCGGCGTTGTGCGTGTCGGCGGCGAAGGGCGGAGCGGCGTCGAACCCGCCCGGGGGCGACTTTTCGGCGAGCTGCGGCTTTGAATCCTCGGCAGTCGGTTGTCGCTTTTCCGCCTCAGGCGCCGACGGCTGATGCGCGATCTCTGGTTGCATGGGATGCTCGGCTTCGCGTTTCTCTCGCTCCGGCGATTCCGGCGTCTGCACGAGGACCGGCTCCTGCTGCTGGCGCAGCGCCGCTGCCGCCGCCAACATCAACGCGATCAACAGACACGCGGCGACCACGGCGCCCGGCCAGGCTGCGATCCAGCGCGACCGAGATGAACGATGCGTGGTAGCGATCGGCACGGGGCGAGCCGGCTGGGCGACCGGCGGAGGAGTCGGCTCGCCCGCCTCCGCGGCGGTCCGGCCATCCAGCGCCCTTACAATCCGCGCGGTGAGATCGGGAGGCGTGCGGCCTCCCAGCACCTCATCGAGGCACGCGTCCAGAAGGGGATCGTCCTTCGGCCAGCCGTTCGCTAAATCGCGTTGTTCCGCACTCATGACAGTTTGCTTTCGATGCACTCGCGCAACTGCTGCTTGGCGCGCTGCATCAGGTTCTTCGCTCCATGCTCGGTGATCTCCAGCGCCGCGGCGATCGCCGAGCGCGATTGCTGCTCGCGAAACCGCATCTCCAGCGCCATCCGGGCCCGCTCGGTCAACCCTTGCAGGCACTCCCGGAGGGCTGTGAGCAGCTCCTCGCCGTTGTCGCGGTCGGCCCACCGCGACCACTCGCCCGACAGCGTCTCGATCCGCTCGATCTCTGTGATCTTCCCTTCCTTCCGCTTGAGGCTGATGTACAGGTTGTGGGCCGTCCGCCGGAGGTAGGCGCCGGTGGCGGCGTCATTGATGTTCTCGAACGGCCGCTCCAGCAGGCGGATGAACGTCTCCTGCGTCAGGTCGTCCGCGAGCGAGGCGTCGCAGCCCAGCACCCGGAGGTACCGCCACACCCCGGCCTGATGGGTTTCGATCAGCCGGATGGGATCCAAGGCGACCTGCGGAGAACTCGAAGCCGGGAGCATGCCAGAAGGAGAACGCTCGGAAGAGGGAGATGTACTCAGGAAACGGGCGGATTCCCGTTCGTCGGAAATGATGGGCCGAAAACTGAGTATAAACCGCCCTCGCAGCCATCACGAGTCTTCCGGGCGCCGAGTAAACTACGGGCATGGCCGAGGAAAACCGCAGTCCGGAAGCCGCGGAGGAGATGACGCTCGAGAAGCGGCTGCGCGGCGCCGTGCTGACCCCGCGGGCGGCGGCGGAGCTGATCGCGAAGCTCGCCCGGATCGTCGAGAAGGAGAACCGCGAAGGCAAATCGGGCGGACTGACGCCTGAAAGCATCATCCTCGCCGCCGACGGCTCGCCGACACTAACCCGAAGCGTCAGCGAGGAAGAGTCACGAGTCGAGTCGGGCTCGGCACGAGATTCTTCCTCGCTAACGCTTCGGGTTAGTGAGGGCGCCGCTTACTGTGCTCCGGAGTGGGACGAAGATAGCGATGCGACCGCAGCCACGGAGGTCTACGCTCTTGGCGCCATCCTCTATGCATGTCTCACGGGCCGGCCGCCCCACCTGGGGACGACGCCGGACGAAACGCGCCGGATGTCGCAACAGGGAACGCTGATTCCGCCGCGCGTTCTTCGGCCGGACATCCCGCGGCCGCTGGAGACGATTTGTCTCAAATGCTTGCGGAAGAATCCGGATGATCGCTACTCCGGCGCCGCAGCCCTGGCGGATGACTTGCAGCGATACCTGGAGGGCCGCCGCATCGCCGCGAGTCCAGCGCCGCTGGCAATTCGCATGATCGGCTGGACGAAGCGGAACCGAACTGCTGCGTCGATCATTGCGTTGCTCTTGCTGGGCGCCTTTGTCGCAGTCGGAATGGTCGCTTGGGAACGCATGGAGCGCACCGGGGAGCGACATGCGGCGCTGGCAGCCCACGCGCAGGCGGTGGAGCGGATGAACTCGCTGGCGGAAGAGATTCCGGCGGCCGCCCGCGCGCTCGGGGGCGACGACCCGCAGCGAGCGATGCGTCTGCTTCAAAGCGCCGCCGACGTTTTTGAGCGTCTCGGAAACGAAGGATCGACGCCCCCAGTGCTGGAGGGCCATGGTCGCCTGCTCAACGCCGCCGCCGAGATTTACCTGCAGTTAAACGAACCCGCCCAGGCGGAAGCCGCCGCCGAGAGAGCGGTTTCGATTAATGAACAACTTGTCGCGCAGCGACCAAGACATCTAACGCATCGAGTCGCCTTGGCCGACAGTCACGCCTTGCGCGGCGATGCATTGTTGGCCTGTGACGCGCCGGACAAGGCGATGGCCGACTATCGCGAGTCGGAGGAGATTCTGCGTCGCTTAACGGATCGCCGGCCGCATGAGCTCGAATACAAGCATGCATTATCGCGCACGCTCAGCCGCCTGGGCGACGCGTTGTGGAACAGCGGTCATCCCGCCGACGCGAGCGCCGTCTTCCAAGAGGCGTTCCAACTCGCTTCGAATGCGGCTGGCGGCTCCAACGCTCCGCCCGAGCGGCGCCGGCAACTGGCGTACTGCCACGAAAGACTCGGCGGCGTTCTCCTCGCCCTCGCCGACTCGTACGACGAGAGAGAAGCTGCGAGGGACCACTACCAAACGGCTCTGAACATCTATGAAGCGTTGGCGAGCGATGCATCGATGCCCGGCGTCCGGCGCGACGTGGAGCGAATCCGCAAATCGCTCGATGATCACGATCTTCCGAGATAGAGCTTTCCCGGCGGCGGTTCATTTCGCGATGACGCGACGCAAGAGCCACAGGCCGATCGCCAACAGCGCCAGGTTGCCCAGCCAGACGGAGTACGGCGGCCAGGCGCCGGTCTTGGCGCGGTCGATCCCCAGCATCAACAGCGGGTAGTAGCCGACGAGGATTGGAAAGAAGCACGCCCCAAACGTCGTCCAAAGATCGGCGTTGCGCAACTGGATGGCCAGCGGGGCTCCGACCAGCACGAAAAAAAAGCAGCTAAAGCCGTTCGCCCAGCGACGCCACGGCTCGGTCTCTAGGCGGTGCAGACGATGTTGCGCCGACGTCAGCGCCGAGCACCGCCCGCGCCATTCGTCGCCGGCCAGCGACTCGAATTCCCCCGAAGTCAGCCGCCAGGCCGCCTCGGCCGCCAGCGATTGACGCAGGCTTTGGATCGCCTGGCGTTGCTCCTCGATTTCGTGCGGGATTTTCGCCAGCGGGCACTCGGAGGGCGTCTCCCGAAGCTCCCCCTTTTTCGAGGCTTGATCCAACGGGATCAGGAACTCATCTGTGTCGTAGAACTCATACCGTACTTTTCCCCGCTCCATCGAGCCGTTGGTGAGCAACAGGCTCAACGTTTGATAACCCGCGTTGCGCCGCAGCTCCGCCTCCTGGGCCGTCAGGATCAGCGGCGGGTCGCCGTCGCCCCCATGGATCGTGATCGTCGGCCGGATCAGCCGCGTCCCCTCAACCGCCTTGACATTGATGGAAAACCGCCGCGTCGTGTACGATCGTTGCGTCTCTAACATCCGGTAGACAATTTTCTCCACCGAGTCCAGCACCACCCGATGCACCCCCTCGCGGCCCCAAGTGACGGCGATGTCGTTCACCCACACCGTCGCCAGGCTGATGAGGAACGACAGCACCAAGGCCGGACCGATGAGGGCCATCGGCGAAATCCCCAGCGAGCGAACCGCCATCACTTCGTTGGAGGCCGACATCCGGCCGAAAACCGCCGAGGCGGCCAGCAGCACGGCGCCGGGAATCGCGAAACGCAGGGCGATCGGCGCCATGTACGGCATCAGCCGCAGCACGGTGGAGGCGCCCAGC
>JAHWKS010000597.1 GCA_019347795.1 Planctomycetota bacterium
TGACGTTGATGAACCTCTTCAACCGGCTGCGGGCCACCGCCGAACACGTCGGCGCGCCGTGGACGCACGAGCTGAACTCGACTCGCACGGTGGTGCCGACGTGGCTGGAGCGGCTGACAATCGCCCCCATGAACGTGAGCTATCACCTGGAGCACCACCTGTTCCCCTCGGTGCCAGGCCCGAACCTCGACAAACTGCACCGGCTGTTGATGGAGGACGAGTCCTTTCGCGAGCACGCCCACATCACCCGCGGCTACACCGGCGTCGTGCGAGAGTTGATGACGCCGAAAGTCAGCGGCGACGCGGTGAAGGGCGCCGAGGCGTAGCGCTCCTTCGCCTACGAGCGTCGCAGCCAATTCTTCGCCCCCAGGGCGGCGATCACCCGCAGGGCTTCGATGGCTTCGCGGCGGTCGATCTTGCTTTGGCCGCGTTGCCGGTCGGCGAAGATGATTGGCGTCTCCCGAAAGCGGGCGCCCGCCCGCTTCAGCCGCCAGAGGATCTCTTCCTGGAACGAGTAGCCGCGGGAGCGGATGGCGTCGAAGTCGAGGTTCTTCAACATCGCCACGCGGTAGCAGCGAAAGGCCCCGCTGCAATCCCGGGCCTTCAGCCCCAGCAGCGTGCGGGCGTAGAGGTTCACGCCGCGGCTCATCAGCCGGCGCCGCAACGGCCATCCTTCCACCCCCCCGTCGCGAATGTACCGCGAGCCGATCATCACATCGACCGGCGGGTCCGCCTCCATCCCGCCGATCAGGTCGGGCAGGTACCGCGGATGATGGCTGAAGTCGGCGTCCATGTTGAGCATGTAGCGGTAGTCATGCTCGATCGCGTATCGCATCGCGGCGATGGTGGCCGTGCCCAGGCCCAGCTTGCCGCTGCGATGCAGGCAGTGAACGCGGGAGTCCTCAGCACTCTTGCCGTCGGCCCAGTCGCCCGTGCCGTCGGGCGAGTTGTCGTCGATCACCAGCAAGTCCGCCTGCGGTGCGTAGAGCAACACCTCCTCCACCAGGGTAGGAAGGTTCTCGATCTCGTTGTAGGTGGCGACGGTGACTAATGTCCGCGGCGCCGATTGTTCCGGCGCGTCGGGCTCTGCAGGTTGTGCCATGAGTTCGTGCATCGCGGCCCCTGGAGTTCGACCTAGGCGCCATGGAGGACCCGAGCCAGCGCCTCCATCTCCGACGTCCCTCCCACGGCCAGCGGCGTACGCTGGTGGATGCTTTCCGGCTCGATGTCGAGGATGCGGAGGCGGCCGTCGGTCGCCAGCCCGCCGGCCTGCTCGGCGATAAAGGCGACGGGATTCGCCTCATACAACAAGCGTAACTTTCCCAGCGGGTTTTCGGTCGTGGGCGGATAAAGAAACACGCCCCCTTTGAGCAGCGTGCGGTGGAAATCGGCCACCATTGAGCCGATGTACCGCGAGGCGTATCGCCGCCCCAGCTCGCCTCGCCGAAGCCGATTGAGGTACTCGCGATACGGCGCCGGGAACGAGTCGTAGTACGCCTCATTCACCGAGTAGAATTTCCCTTCGGGCGGCATGCGGATGTTTTCGTGGCTCAGCACGTAGGCGCCGATTGACGGCTCCAGCGTAAACCCGTGCACGCCGTTCCCCACGCTGTAGACGAGAATGGTCGAGGAGCCGTATACCACATAACCCGCCGCCACCTGCCGGGCGCCGGGCTGCAGGACCCATCGCTCCACGTCGTCGAGCCCCGCTCCCTCCGGCCGGCGCAAGATCGAGAACGTCGTGCCGACGCTCACGTTCACGTCGATGTTGGACGACCCGTCCAGCGGATCGAACACCACCGCGTAGCGGGCGTTGGGCGAGTTGTAGTGGACGGTCATCGGCCGCTCGTTCTCTTCCGAGGCGAGGATGCCGATGCTCTCGCGAATCCGCAGGCAGTGGAGGAGCGCCTCGTTGGCGTACACGTCCAGCTTCTGCTGCACTTCCCCCTGCACGTTCACCTGGCCGTGGGCGCCGAGGATGTCGGTCAGCCCGGCGCGGCGAACCTGCGCCTGAATCATCTTCGTGGCGAGCGTGATTCCCGAGAGCAGCCAGGAGAACTCGCCCGAGGCGCCGGGAAACCGCTTCTGCTCCTGCAAGATGTGCTGCTGGACGGTGATGAGCGGTTGTTCAATCGGAGACTGCGGCTCCATGGGGATTCCTTTGCTTTGGTCCATCGGGGACCGAGAGCCCATTGGCGTTTGTACGCTCCGCTGGTCGCCACGCGCGTGCGGCCATCCTAAAATGGAGAGAAACCGACCGCTAGCTCCCTCCTTACCTTCCGCCTCATGCCTGATTCTCGCGATGTTGACGCTCCGCCGACCGCGGAGCAATCTCGTCCCGCTTCGCCGCACTACGCGCGGTGGATCGTTGTGTTGGCGGCGGTGGTGCTCGTAATCGGACCGCTTTTGGGCGGCGCTTCGCTGCAGAATGAACGGGCGCGATGGCGGGTGGCGGCGGCGCTGGAGCACTGGCTCGATGGCGAGCTTTCCGCCGCCCTTGCGGAGTTGGACGCCGCGGCGGAGATTGCGCCGGATTACCCTCGCATCTATCAGCTACGGTCCGACCTGCGGATTGAAGCGGGAGATTACGCCGGCGCGCTTGAAGACGCCCAGCGACTGATGGAGCTGGCGCCGCGGGACATTCAGTCGGTGCAGGCCAAGGCCGACGCGCTCGTTTATCTCGGCCGCGCCGAAGAGGCGGCGCGGACTTGGGTGAAGTTCTCGGAGCAGACGCAGGACGCCTATAACTGGGCGTCGCCCGAGATGCAGAACAGCGTGGCGTACTATCGGGCCCTAGGGGAGGTGGGGCTGAAGAGGGCCCTCTCGCAAATCAATGCCGCCATCGATCGGCGCCAGTTGGGGGCAACATGGAAAGATTCGCAACCCATGTTGATGGATACGCGCGGATACATTCGCTATCTTCGGGGGGACTACAAAAGCGCGCTGGCGGACATGAACGTGGCCGTGCTTACGGCGGAGCGATTGCGCGACGAAGAACAAACCCGCCGAAAACTTTCCGCCGCTCAAAGCGTCGAAGATCCGAGAGTGGCCGCGAAAATTCTCAACGGGTTGGACGAAATGGTTGCGGTGATCCGATACCATCGTGGTTTGGTTTTCGACGCCCTCAATCGCGAGGAGGCCGCCCAACTCGATTACCGCCGCGTCCGGCAACTCGGCTTCGAACCCGGACCGCAACTTTTCTGATTTTCTGAACCACAACGACGCGATCTCCGTCATGCCGAAACTCTCCGCCTTCGCTTCCCTTGCCGCACTTCTGCTGTCAGCGTCCTCGGCTGCGGCTCAGTCGCCGCCCAACGTCGTCGTCATCCTTTCCGACGATCAAGGCTGGGGCGATCTGAGCGTCCATGGGAACAAGAATCTCGCGACGCCGAACATCGACTCCCTGGCCCGCGACGGTGCGCTGTTCGAGCAGTTCTTCGTGTGTGCTGTCTGCGCGCCCACCCGTGCGGAATTCCTCACCGGGCGTTACCATCCCCGCGGCGGCGTGCGAGGCGTCTCCACCGGGCAGGAGCGGATGGACCTCGATGAGCGGACGATCGGCGACGTGTTCAAAGCCGCCGGCTACGCCACCGGGGCGTTCGGCAAGTGGCACAACGGGATGCAGTCGCCGTATCATCCCAACGACCGCGGCTTCGACGAATACTACGGCTTCTGCTCCGGCCATTGGGGCGACTACTTCTCGCCCGAGTTGGAGCACAACGGAAAGCTGGTCCGCGGCGAGGGGTACATCATCGACGACTTCTTCAACCACGCCCTCGCGTTCATCGAGCAGAATCGCGGGCGGCCGTTCCTCTGCTATCTGCCGCTCTGCACGCCGCACTCGCCGATGCAGGTCCCCGATGAATATTGGGAGAAGTTCGCCGGCAAGGAGCTTGGCCAACGGCATCGCGAGCCCGACAAGGAGGACGTGCCCAAGACGCGGGCGGCTCTGGCCATGTGCGAGAATATCGACGCCGACGTCGGCCGGCTGCTGGCGAAGCTGGATGAGCTGAAGCTGGCCGAGAACACAATCGTGCTCTACTTCAGCGACAACGGGCCGAATAGCTGGCGGTGGAACGGCGGGATGAAGGGGCGGAAAGGCTCCGTGGATGAAGGGGGCGTCCGCTCGCCGCTGTTAGTGCGCTGGCCGGGCCGCATCCGGCCGGGACTGCGGATCGAGACGATCGCCGGGGCCATCGACCTGCTCCCGACGCTGGCCGACGTGGCGGGCATCGAGCTCAATCCGCAGAAGCCGCTCGACGGCGTGAGCCTCACGTCGCTCTTGACCGAAGCAGGCGGCGAATGGCCGGAGCGGATGCTGTTCAACTACTGGAACGGCAAGATGAGCGTGCGGACCCAGCGCTATCGCCTCGATCCCGCCGGGCAACTGTTCGACATGGTCGCCGATCCGGGACAGCACAAGAACGTCGCCCGCGAG
>JAHWKS010000598.1 GCA_019347795.1 Planctomycetota bacterium
GACGCAGTTTTATTTGAGTTTCCCTGCCACTATGGACAACACGCAGGACACCATCGGCCTAACCGAACTCCTCGACGAGATCAACCGCGACATCGACCAGCTTCGCAAGAAACACCCCAGCGACTACAACATCAAAAACATCACGATGTGGTGGGAGTTGGAGCGCGAGCGCGTGCTGGTGCGGCATGGCTCGCTCGCTGCGGTGAAGCGGCTGAGAACGATCAAAAGCATGAGGCGGTTGATGATCGCCTTTTTCGGCGGCTGGCTGACGATGATGGCGTTCAGCGCCGCCGCGAGGCTGATGATCGACTGATTCTGGGCCGTCGCCCCTGACGACGGCCCAGCAACACCCTATTTCCCCGCGGGGCGGTGCCTATCACCGCTCCCGCGAACGTTGTTTGTAAGCCTCCACGTCGCGCTGCGACGCGCGGGTGGGCAGTCAGGGCTGCCCGGTCGCGGCGCCAGCGCCGTGGGTAGATTGAGAGCCGCTGGGATGCGTCGTCGCAGCGGTCCTTTATGTCCCCCCCCTACCACGTATGGCAAACGCCAAAACCTCCAACAAGCCCGTGAAGACCTTTCGCTTCAAGGGCGTCGCGGCCTCGGTCTTCGAGAATGTCTCCGAGGACGGAGAATCGCGATTTCACAAGGTGAGCGTCCAGCGCATCTACAAGCAAGGCGACGAGTTTCGCTCAACGAACTCGTTCGGCCGCGACGAGCTGCCGATCGCCGTATTGCTGATGCAGCGCGCCTGGGAGTTCATCTTGGAGCGCGAAAGCGCCAAGCCGAGTGACGCGGAGGAGTAAACCTTTCCCCGGCGGGTCGCCCTGACGGCCCGCCGCGCTTCCTCTTGGGAAGCACGCCAGGCGGGTCCGCCCCTGTGCGTTCGCCGACGCGAACCTTCGGCCGATCCCTGGCGACATGCGGCCTTGTGCCCGACTTTTCCCGTGAACGCAGATCTTTCCTGCGATTTCACTCCCGTTGTTCCCAAGCAGCCACGCCAAGCGGGTTTTGGCGGCTGCGCGCGTGCGGGCGCGCGGCTGCCGACCCGGCGTGGGTTTTCGTTGCCAACCGGCAACATATTCATTACCCTGTTTCCATTATGGCACGCACTTCTACGGATGACACAGCACCGGCTACGAGGGCCGACGTCCAGCGCCTGGAGACTCGACTCGATCGGTACGAGAAACAATTCGCGTCCATCGATGACCAGTTCAAAGCGCTGTTGGAATCGATCACGCGGACAGCAGAGGAAACGCGACAACATTTCGATGTTATCGCGGAAAACCTCACCAAGGATTATCGCGACATCTTCAAGGATCGCACGGAGCAGCACCGGGACACGCTCCAAAATCTCAACTGGCGACTCCGTCGAGTTGAGCGGGAGCTAGGGATCGTCGCGTAACTGCCGCATGATTGCCAACAGGGATTGAACAAAACGTATGCTTCACCATCGGGCGCTTGCCGCACCAAGCGCCCGTGGAGGCTAGGAGACCAGCACGTGCGTTCGCCCAAGGGCGAACCTCGCCCCCGGTCACTGGCTGAATTGGATCGCACGATCCCTTCTTTCCCGTGAGCGCGGACCTTTCCCGTCGCTTCACACTCCTTTTTTTCGGCGCGCAGGATGCGCATGCGTTCGTGCTGCAAAGGAACGAGGCCGCGGCGCCGGCCGGCGTCATGAGCCAGCCGCCTGCGACGTCCTACAAGAAATTGAAGCGATGCACAGTGCGTCGGTTGACCGTTGTTTAAAGCAGCCACACATTTCCGGCGTCGCCTCCGGGCGGTTACGGACGCTTTGAGGCGCGGCCCGTGTGGGCGTTTTGCCGCCTGCGAGAGCGGCGTTTGTTTCCTTTTTTCCCTTCAACATGGAGCCCTTTCTGCGTCCACAGGAGATTCCTCTGAACGATCCTCGCTCCCAGTGTTATTTCCAGCCCTCGACGGCCAAGCCCTTTGTGGCGACGCCTGCGGCGCTGGAGATGTACGGGCTGGACACGATCCTCCGGTGCTTGGAGTCGCTCCAGAAGAGAGCGAGAGAGTTCGAGGGACTCGATTACCTGCAAGTCTTCGAGGATCCAAAGCGGGCGGAGCGCCTGTGGTTCATCGAAGACGGCGAGGGAGGCGCGATCACCGCGCTGCTTCCGTCGGACTATTAGCGGCGCGTCGGGAGGCGGCCGTAAACGCCTCCCCCGCCGCCGTATTCGCTCCTCGGTGAAGAGGCCGGGCGGACGGCTCGCAGAGCGCTGCAATGGGTGGCGCCAGCGAACGGACACCGGCTGCATTCGACGGCTTCGGCGGTCTTTTTTCTCCCTGGACGCCCCCTCTCGGCGCTCCAGTCCGCTCCAAGATCCGCGCCGACGGTTTGCGCTGGGGCGCCGGCGGTGGCATTGTGCCTCGGCCGCCGGCCCGGCGCCGGCGGAAGCGAGCGCATTCCCGTTCCTTTCCATCAGCGGAGGCGTCATGAGCGCACTTCACCTGAAACCACAGGAGGTTCCCTTCGACCACCTGGCCTCGTGCAACTTCTTTCAGCCCTCCCCGAGCAAGCCGTTCGTCGCAACGCCCGCGGCGATCGCGCTCTACGGCGAGGAGACGATCATTCGCTGTCTTCGGCTGCTCCAGGACACGGCCGTTGAACACCGGGGTATCGACTACCTCCAGGTCTTCGTCGATGCGTCCAAGCCCGAATCACTCTGGTTCATCGAAGACGGCGAGGGGGGCGCCATCACTGCGCTGCTCCCCAGCGACTACTGACCTGCCGCCGCCGGCTCTGCCGGCCGGCTGACTATCCGTGATTCGTTCTATCTTTCTCAAGGAGAAGCCTCATGAACAAGCCTGAAAAGACCTACCGCATTGGCGCGGTGACGGCGAGCGTGTTTTGCAACACGATCGACGGCGAGGGCGGCGCCAAGGAGCGCCGCAGCGTGCGGCTGGAGCGCCGCTACCGCACGGGCGAGGGGGAATGGAAATCGACCTCCTCGTTCGGCCTGGCGGAGCTTCCGCAGGCCATGGCCGTCCTGCAGCTGGCGCTGGACTACGTCGCCAGTAAGGAGGCCGAGATGGGGGGATAGGCGTGGGATGCGCCGACCAGCGACGGCGGCCGATTGCGGCCGCCGTCCTTCCCCTCACTGGATCGCTCCCCCGTAGCACGCTGAAGGGATGCGTTTAACGTCTACACCAAACTGACCGTTGCCATGTCCACAACCCGCCGGATCACGAGGCGGCCCAGCTTTTTGCGTGCGGCGTTTTTCCCGCTCGCAAACGCCCCTCCGCTGCCGCGAATGGCGGCCAGGCTCCCTGTGCAGGCTCGCCGAGAAGGGCGCGGCCCGCTCTTGGCGAATCAAGGTCGTGCTGCGCCTCCACCTGTGATTCGCCGCAGGCCGCGCTGGTGCAGCATCGCCTGCACGATGCAGCCTTCCATCTTTCCTATGCAATCATGAAGAACTCACTCACACCACCGGTTGACGCCAGCGGCGGGAATGCTCCCGGCCTCGATAGCACTCCCAGCCGCGCATTGCGGTCGGCGCTCCACACAGCCGCGCTCGGATTGCGCGTGCATCCGCTTCGCGGGAAACGGCCCCTCCTTGCCAACTGGCCGACGCGCGCGATGTCGGACGCCGCACAAATCCGGGAGTGGCTGTCCACCGCCTTAAGCTACGGCGTCGTCTGCGATGAGATAGCCGTGATCGACACGGACACGGCCGATCTCAGCGACTGGTGGCGCCGCTCCATGCCAAAGACGCCGTGGATGGTCCGCACGCCGCGCGGCGGGATGCACTTCGTCTACCGCTCAATTCCGGGACTGCGCAATGCGGTCAAGGTCCAGGGCAAGTGGGACGTGCGGGCCGGCGGCAACGGCTACGTCGTCGGGTTCGGCTCCGTCGTCGATGGCAAGCAGTACGAACTGCTCGGCGTGGCGACGCTGGACCTTCCGCTGTTTGATCCCGCCTGGCTCCCGCGCGCAGGGGTTGGGCCGTTTCCGACGCAAGTGGCCCCCGCTCCGCTCTCCGGCGGAATGTACGACGTCCGAGCGTACATCCGGAGCATCCCATCGATCCAAGGGCAACGAGGCTCGGACGCTTGTTTCCGCGTCGCCTGCATCCTCCGGGAGCACGGCTATTCGCCCGAGGAGGCCCTGCAGGAGATGGTCGCGTGGAACCGGGGCTGCGCCGACCCAGCTTGGAGCCTGCGCGAGCTGGAGAAGAAGGTCCGCGACGCGTTCGCCAAAGCCGTGGGAGGAGCACAATGAACAACGAACTGCGACAGTCGCTTCGCTGGATCGAGGACCAGTTGCGGGACATCCAAACGCTTCTGGCGTCTCTTGTTGACCATTCCGCGCATGCGAGTATTGTCGCGCCGATGAAGACGCCCCACGGTCCTGAGGATCTCAATGACGACTCCTTCGAGGGGGCGACACAGCGCTTCCACGATGAGATCACCCGC
>JAHWKS010000599.1 GCA_019347795.1 Planctomycetota bacterium
ATCAGCACCGCCACGGCGTTCACCAGGGCGTAGGCCAGGGCGGGCTGCTCCGGCTGGAGCGTGGCCCAGGCGAGGAACGTGAGCACCGCGATCGCCACCACCGCGGGCACAAAGTAGCCGGCCACCGTGTCGGCCAACCGCTGGATCGGCGCCCGGCTCCGCTGGGCGTCGGCCACCATGTTGACGATCTGGGAAAGAACCGTATCCTCGCCGACCTTCTCGGCCTCCATCAGGAACGAGCCGGTCTGGTTGACTGTGCCGCCGATGAGCGGGTCTCCCTTTCGCTTCTCGACCGGCAGCGGCTCGCCGGTGATCATCGACTCATCCACCGCGCTCTTGCCGTCGGCGAGCCGGCCATCCACCGGAATTTTCTCGCCGGGGCGGACCCGCAGCACGTCGCCGGTTTGCACTTCGCCGAGCGGGACCTCGCGCTCCTCGCCTTCCCGCACAATGCGAGCTGTTGGGGGCGCCAGCGACAGCAGCTCTCGAATAGCACTTCCGGTGCGGCGTCTCGCCCGCAACTCCAGGACCTGTCCCAGGAGCACCAGCGTGATGATCACGGCCGCCGCCTCGAAGTACACGTCCACGCGGTCGCCGTGTTTGAAGTCCTCAGGAATAATCCCCGGCAGAAGCACCGCCACGAGACTGTAGAGATACGCCGCGCCGGTCCCGAGGGCGATCAGCGTGAACATGTTGAGGTTCCTCGTGATGACCGACCGCCCGCCTCGGACGAAGAAAGGCCACCCGGCCCACAACACGACCGGCGTCGCCAGAATAAGCTGGAGCCACGAGTGCAGGGTCGCTCCCAGCCACACGTCCACGGGAACGTAGAGGTCCGGGAGCATCGCCAAGAGCAGCACGGGGATGGTCAGGATCGCCGCGACCCAGAACCGGCGGGTCATGTTTCGCAGCTCCGAGTCGTCCTCCGCTTCCGGCTGGAGCGTCTTCGGCTCCAGGTCCATGCCGCAGATGGGGCACGAACCCGGATGGTCCTGCTCGACCTCGGGGTGCATGGGGCAGGTGTAGATCGTTTTGCCTTGCGAAGCGGCCGGTCCCGCCGACTCCAGCGCCATGCCGCACTTGGGGCAGTCACCCGGCTTGTCGCTCTCGACCCCTTCGCACATCGGGCAGTAATACCTGCCTCGCGGCCGTGGCTTGGCGGCGGGCGCGGCGAGCTGGATGAGCGAGTCGTGCTCGTCCGCGGCGCGGGCGCCGTGATCGACGGAACCCGGTTCGCCCCCGGCAAGGAACTTCTGGCGACAGTGATCGCAGCAGAAGTAAAAAGTTTCGCCGTCCCGCTCAGCGCTGAGGGCCGTCGCCTCATCCACCGTCATGCCGCAGATTGGATCAATCGCCATAGTCGAATATGTTCTATGCAGGCTCCAGGGCGCCGGCGCCGAAAGTCATAAGCATCGCAACGCGTATCGTCACCTTGACATCGTCTTCTCCCAGTATGTCGAGCTAATCCAAGCGACGTGTTAACACCACGGATGGCAAGGCCGCCCCACGGATGAGAAGCGCGTCGGCTCGCTTCCTCGATTCTTCATCCGTGGGCCGGCTTTGCCATCCGTGGTCCCTCTACTAACACTAACGCCGGCCGCGTTGCGCCGCGCTGCATGGCCCGCCACATTTCCGCCTGCTCCAAGGGTGAAAAGTCTTCCTGATAGTGCGTCTCGCCTCCGTGGCGGTTGGCGATGCAGCGGCCGTCGCGGAGGATGAAGGAGTGGGCGTGGCTCGCCGGGAGGCGGGGGTCGGGGGTGATGATTCCCAGCAGGTTGAGCGGGTCGGCGGCGGAGAGGCAGAGCCACTCGCCGTCGGGCGGCTCATCGCGAACCTGGCGGAGCAGGCGAACGGCTTCATCCGTGCCGAACTGCTCGCCTCCCACGTCGGCGACGAACCGGCCGCCGCGGATCTTGCCCATCAGCTCCAGCCGGCGAAGCGTGCGAACGAGTTCGTGCCAGGAGGGCGCCGCCGACTCGCGCGTCAGCAGCTCGCGGAACACCACGCCGTACCGCCGCAGAAGCTGCCAGCACCACGCTTCCAATCGCTCATCACGAGAGGCGATCGGCGTATATCCCGGGAAGAGCGACCAGCGTCCGGCGGCGGGCGCGGGGCGAGTGATGCGGCGAGTGCGTCCCTTGCGGCGGCTCTCGCCCCCGACAATGCTCCGAACCGCGGCGAAGGCGTCGCAGGTCACCATCCCGCCGGCCGCCAATTCCCGCAGGCTCTCCTCGACGTAAGCCTGCGGCAGATCGACCAGGTGCGCGAGCTCCTGAAAGAAGAGCGCCCCGCGCAATTGCAGCGCGTCGCGCACAAGCTCCGCATTCGAGCGGGCGCCGTTCTTCGTGGGGTCATCGGCGGCGAGTGAAACCTCGCGCTCGTCGTCGATCAGCCAGCTCAGGTTCTTCCTTAGCAGGAGCGAGATCGGCAGCGCTCGGTGCATCGCCGCGCGCGACTCGCGATCGCCGTTGCCCGCCCGCGGCGGCCGAAGGCGGCCCCACATCGCCTCGCCGGAAAGGAACAGCGTGTCGAGCGACTGCGGGTCGTAATCGCGGATGCGAGCCGCCAGGAGCCGGTCTTCCCACGCGGCGGCCGGCGCCTCGAATCCTTGAAGCTGCTCCAGAATCTCGCGCACGGCGCCGGGACCGATCGCCTGTCGTTCCGCGGCGACCCGCTGATGCCGCACGAGGCATCGCAGGAAATCGACGGGCGTGACCGGCTGAATCTGCCGCCGCAGCCCATCCAGCGTCATCCGATGAATGCGGGCCAGAAGCCGCCGCTCGCACCACTCCAGCGAGACGGCGTCCCCCTGCGGAGCGTTCTGCGCCGCATCGGTGAAACGCCCCCGCATGACGATTCCCTTCCCCTCCAGCGCCTCCAGCGCCGCCCCGACCTGCGACGTCTCCAGGTCCAACAGCGCCGCGAGGCGACTAGCCGTCATAGGACCGGAGTGTTCGATACGCCCGCGGACCAGTGCGACCCACGCCTCGGCTTTGTCCACGGATACGTCTAAGGACGTCGGGAGCGACAAGGGCGGTTCGCACGTCGCATCCTCATAAACGGCGCGGATCAGCGGCCACCGTTCCGCCGCGGTCCAAAGCGTGCTCTTGCCGGGACGGACAACTCGCGTCGCACGCCCGGCCGCGAGCAACTCCCCGAACCACGGCGCCCACGCCTCGCCTTCGCCGGCGTGAACGGCCGCCATGTCCAGAAGCGCGTCGTGCAGTTCCTCCGCATCACGCACGACCGGCCACGCCTCGCGGGCGACCGCCTCGATCGCCGCCGGATCGAGCTTCGTCAGATCGGTCACGTGCTCCCGCGACAGCGAACGCCGCATCGCCACGGCTCGCGTGCGCCGCTCCTCCAGGGGCGCATCGTCGAGGAATGCGTACGGGTTCGCGTTAATCAGCTCTTCGCAGAACGGCGACGGCTCGCGCGTGTCGCGGGCGATCAGCTCGACGCGTCCTTCCTTCACGTCGCGCAGCAGCGCTATCCACCGATCGAGGTCCATCGCCTCGTGCAGGCAGTCATGCATCGTCTGCCGCACGAGCGGATGGTCGGGGATCTCCACATCGCCGTGATGGTTCTCCAGGCAGCCGACCGTCTCGGGAAACGCCGCCGCCAGCACATCCTCGGCCCGGAACCGCTGCAGGTAGGGCGGGACCCGTTTGCCTCCCTGCCGCCGCAGCACCGCGAGGGCGCGGGTGACGTTCCATCGCCAGCGGGCCTGGAACATCGGCGCCGCCAGCACCGCCTGCTCCAGGAGGTACTTGGCGTTGTGCGGCCCGAGCATCGTGAAGAGGCTCTCGATGGCGAAGCTGTGCTGTGGGCCGATCGAGAGCACCACTCCGTCATCGTCCGCCGCCGCCTGCAGCTCAAAGTCAAAGCTGCGGCAGAACCGTTTTCGAAGGGCCAATCCCCACGCGCGATTGATCCGGGCGCCGAGCGGAGAGTGAATCACGAGCTGCATCCCGCCCGACTCATCAAAGAACCGCTCAAAGACGATCTGCTTGTGGGTCGGGACGAGGCCAATCGCCGTCTGCTGCGCGCTGACGTAACGGATCGCCTGCTCCGCCGCGTGCTGGGTGGCGCCACACTCTTGTTCGAGCCAGACGAGCGCGTCGCCGACTTCTCCGGTCGCCGCCAGGTCGGCCCGCAATTGCGAGATTTCGTCGGACAGCTCGATTGTGCGTCCCGGGGCTTCGCCGACCCAGAAGGGAATCGTGGGCGGGGCGCCGCCGGCGTCGCGAACCACGACTTCCCCGCCGCGCACGTGGCGGATCCGCCAGGAGGTGTTGCCCAACAGGAACACGTCGCCGGCAAGGCTCTCCAGGGCGAAGTCCTCATCCACCGTGCCGACAAACGCGCCCTCCTCTTCCGAGATCACGCGGTAATCGGCATTCTCAGGGATCGCCCCGCCGGAGGTG
>JAHWKS010000011.1 GCA_019347795.1 Planctomycetota bacterium
GCAGTTCGAGCAGGCGATCTCGTCGCTGAAGACCGTCGGCGCCAAGGAAGCGGCCAATGCCGCGTGGATGGCCTTCGTCTCCTACAAGCAGCTCGCGGAGAAGACGCCGCGGTTCACCTCCGCCGCCATCGACGTGCTGCAAACAATCAAGCGGGAATTTCCCGGCCACGAGTACGCCAAGAACGCCGATTACCACATCGCCCGCCTCCAGCGCGACTCCGGCTCGCCCGAAGAGGCGATCCGCAATCTGGCGAGCATCCGCCCCGGCGATCCGAACTACCTCACCTCGCGGTACGACTTGTGCGTGCTGCTGCATCAGCAGTGGTCGGAGGCGGAGACGGCCGGCGCCAAAAAGGCCGCACTCGCGCAACTGCAGCGAGCCGCGGATGAGTACCTTCGAGCCGCCGGGGCGCGAGGCGATGCGGAGCGGCAACTGCGGGTGATGCTGCTGGTCGTCGCCGGCGCCCTCGGGAGCGATCCGCCCCACGCGCCGCTTGCCAGGCAGTACGTCGAGCGGGCCGAGTCGTTGAGTGATCGCGTCCCGGTAACCAGCTCGGCCTTGGCCGACTATCACTATCGCGCGCTGCAGTTGGCTCGCATCGAAAAGGACGAAGAGGCGAGTCTGCGGCACGCCCAGTGGCTGGCGGAGCACGGCCGCGGCTCGGCGTATGAGCTTTCGGCCCTGATCGAGGTCTCACGGGACCTGGAGAAACGCCTCGATGGGGCCTCGGAGTCCGAGCGGGAAAACTTGCACGAAGAGGCCTACGCCGTCTACACTCGATTAGTAGAGCGATTGGGCGGTTCGGCGAGTTCCCAAAGGAACGTGCGGGTCGCCCTATCGCGGCTCGCCGAATACGCCTACGCCACCGGCCGGCACGAAGAAGCCGCGCGGCGCCTGGCGCCGCTGCTGGAGACCGACCCAAAGAACAAGGACTACCTGCGGCGGTCGGGCCTGGCGAACTTCCAATCCGGGAACTTCGAGGCGGCGCTGGCGAACTGGCGGACCCTCGCCCACGGGCTGGCCCGAGGAAGCGAGGATTGGTTCGAGGCGAAATACTACCAGATCGCCTCGCTGGCCGAGACCGACGCCGATCAAGCCCGGCTGGCGCTGGAGAATCTGAAACTCTTCTATCCCGATTTCGGCGCCTCCCCCTGGCGGGAAAAATTCGAACTCCTGGCGCAGCAGTTGTAGGATTACGGACTTCATGTCGTCCGTCGAACCATCGCACCCCGACCCGAACTACGAGAACCCGCAGGTGCGGCTCTTTCTCGATCGAGCTTCCGCGGTGGTAGCCCAGTGCGGCGGTGTGAACGCCAAGAGCCGACTCCTGCTGGGCAAGCTCGCCGAAGAGTTGGGGCTGACGCGGGAGGAGGCGGAGCCGGCCATCCGCACGCTGCTGTTGGGAAGCGAGGACTTCGGGCCGCCGAAGCGGGGCGCCGGCCGACCTCAGCCCCCTCCGCTGCCGAAGCGGCCGCCCCCGCCGATCCGCGCCGCCAGCGGGGCGATCGACGCCGTGGTGATCGACGACGACGCGGTGCTGCAAAACTTCATCGATCAGGCCGCCTTCGTGCTGGCCCGGCATGGAGGATTGAACGCCAAGTCGAGGGTGGTCCTGGAGCAGTTGGCGCGGTCGATGGGGGTCACGCCGCCTGAGATGGACGCGGCCTTGAAGATGCTGCACGAGGCGGAGACCGCCGTGGAGGTGCTGCCCGAGCCGGCGCCGCCTCCGCCGCCTCCACCCACGGCGTTTTCGCCGCCCGACGACTTGAACCCGTGGGCCGAGCCGCCGGCCGATGCGAGCGCGCCGCCGCCTGAGTCGGAACCGCCCGCGTCGCCTCCGCCGCCGCCCAAGCCGCGGCCGCAAGAGGTCTATCGCACCTATCTGCACAAGGCGATCGACGATCTGCAGCGGCCGCGGATCAACCCCCGCCGCGAACGCCGCCTCGTCGAGCAAGGGACGAACAAGCTGGGACTTTCACCCGCGTTGGCCCGCCACATCCTGTGTGAAGTGGCCCGCGAGCGGAATGTCGCCGTCGCGTCGCGCGCGGACGATCCGGAGCAACCGCAGCATCCGGAGCAAACGGCGGAGTTCCTCCGCCGAGCGCGGGCGATCATCGCCGAGCAGCGGGGCGTCACGCTCGCCGGGCAGATCAAGATCACCGCCGCGGCGAATGAGCTGGGCCTCAGCGATGAGGAGCGGCAGCGGGCAATGGATTTGCTGCAAGAAGGCGCCGCGCCGCAATCGCAGGATCAGATTCGGCGACAGGAGCTGCTGGCGGCCTTTCGCGAGTCGCTTCCTTCCGCGATCGACGCCTTACCCCGCAAGATCATCACGCCCGACGTGGTGGCGGAGTTGGTGGAGCGCGGCGGCGATCTGCACGGCGTGGAGCGGGACGACGCCGAGCGAGCGGTGCGCGACGTCGCAGCCGCCCGCGGCGTACGGTTCATCTCGCAGCGGAGCGCGGTGGAGCATCTCACGCGGCGGGTGAGCGAGCGGATGGCCGGTTCGCCGGTGCTGCACGACCTCGACCGCAAGCGGATGTTCGCCGAAGGCGCCCAGTGGGGCTTGGCCGGCGCCGACGTGGAGGCGGTCGTTCACGAGCAAGTCGAGATCAACCGCCAGGCGCACGCCGCCAGGCGACGCCGGGCCGGAATGTTCGCCGCCCTCGCCGGCGCCGCGCTGTTCGCTCTGGCCGCTTCCGGGGGCGCATGGGTGCTGCTGCGGAGCATGAGCTCGTCTCCCGCGACTCCCGGTGACGCGACCGAAGTGGCGACCGCCGGCGAAGGGGGCGCGTCGCCGGAAGCCGCGCCTCCCCCGGCCGATCACTGGTGGGACGTGGATCTCTCGGTGGCGATGGCCCGGGCGGAAACGGAGTTGCCGTCGCTCCGCTTCGCGCTGGAGCAGGTGCGATCGCACTCCGCGGACACGCGGGCACAAGCTTACGCGAAGCTCGTCGCCGGGCTGCCGCGGACGATCGACAGCCGCACGGCTTCCGCGGTTCACAAAGAGATCCTCACCGGCTGCTACGCGCTCGATCCCTCGGACAAGGCCGCGGCCCGGCTCCGCGAGCGTCTTCTGGAGAAGATCCCCGCTTCGACCGACCCGCTTCCGCCGGACGATCGCCTGTTCCGCGAAGCGTACGCGGCGGCGCAGATCGCGGCGTCGGCCATCACGCGAGACAGCGTTTCCGAAACACGATCCGACGAGATGCTGCGTTCGCTGGCGCGAATTGTAGGCATGTCGGTGGATCCGGAGTGGCAGGAGGCGGAGCTCTATCGTCAGAGCATGGCGGCCCTGACGGAGACGCTGTATCGGCTGGTCATCAACGCGGCGCCGTCTCAGCCCCTTGCCGTGCATGCTCTTCACGCCTTCCTTGCCGGCGAGGCGCGGCGATGGCTCGACATCTCCGCATGGGAGCGTCTCGACGCCCAATTCCTGCAGGCGGTCTTGCCCGTCGCCGAGGATGCCTGGGGCGAATATCGCGAGGTGATCCTGCGGGTTGTGAACTCGGCCGATCCGGCCACTGTGTTGCAGGCGGTGGAAATCCTGGAGCGGGTGCGGGATGAGTCGCTGCGGTATTTCCTCGCCACAGCGCTCTCGCGGCGCATCGGCCAGGCGAGGGCGGGGCCACCGCCCGAGGAGGTCGCGGAGGCGGTCCGCGAGCGGTTCGGCGCCAAGGTCACTTCCGCCGACCGCGCCGAAGATGCGGTGCGGCGTTTTTCCGGCGAGGCGGACGAGGCGATCGCGCGCATCTCGGCCGGTCCCGACGAAACACTGCAGCTCCTGGAAGAGACGGCCCGGCTGGCGCGGCTGGCGGCGATGGGATGTGCGCTCTCGCAAGGGGAGTTGGGGCGCGCCGCATTCGACGAGTTAGCGGAGGCTGAGTCGATCTCGCTGGAGAAGATATCGGCGGAGGCGTCCTCGCCGCCGCGCGCGTCCTCCGACGCGGTGACCGAAGCCCGGGAGCGGGTCGTAAGCCGGTACGTGGAAAGCCTCGGCCGGTCCAGCCATCCCGTCCCGCGAACCGGCTTTCTGCGCGGCATCGCCGAGAACGCTCCCCACCTGAACGAGCTCGAGCCGGAGCAGGGCGAGGTCATCGCCGAGTATCTGCTCGCGCCCAAATCCAATGAGGAGCGCGAGGCGATCGCCGGCTTCATCCCGCAAGTGGCGAAGTGGAAGGCGGTGCGGCTGGCGATGGCGGACCTGGTCGCCGACACGCCGGTGCGGCAGGACCTGGTGCAGGACGTGGTCGGCCTGGCGCTAGGCGGAGCGCCGGAGATCGCCGCCGAGGACAACTGGCGAAAACAACTGCGGCGAGCGCTGATGCGGTCGGCGCTGGAGCGCGGCTTCGCGGCGCCCAGCAGTCATCCCCACGACGCGGCGCAAGAGGAGATTCTTGCGTCGTATCAATCGCAGGCGCAGACGCTCGGCGTCCCGGCCGCGGCGTACTCTTCCGCGACCTCGCCCGCGGCCGTGCTCGAGGCGATGATCCAGCACACGGCCGCGCGGCTGAGCGGCGCCGGGGACGAGGACGATCGCCGGTTTCTCACATCGATCCCGCATCGCCTTCAAGTCGCCGAGTACCTGGGCGACAACGATCTCCGCCGGCTGGCGCTCTTGGAGCGAGTTTGGCTGCGGCTTCTGGCGATCGACGTCGCCGAAAGCCATACCGACCGCGCTGCCGACGCTGGTGCGATCATCCAGTCCATCCACGAAGCGGATAGCGCCGCGCCAAACGTGCTTGTGCAGGCCCGCAGTGGACAAGCAGCCCTGGTGCGCATGTGGAGGCTTCGCGTCGAATGATCGCTATGAACCTTCAACGCTGGCTCATCGCCGCGTGCGTTCTTCTCGCGACGTGTGCGTCCGCGCAGGCGGTGACGATCTTCGAGCGCGGCAAGACCGAGCCGACGCGCGGCCGGCTGGTGCGGGAGACGGCGCTGCACGTCACGATCGACGAAGTCCTCCCCGACGGCCGGACCCGCGAGCGGGTGATTCCCCGCACCGTCATCGAAGACATGATCGATCCGGTTTCCGCGGAGCGGCTGAAATCGCTCTCGCCCGACAATCCGCAGGCGTATCGCAACTACGCGGAAGAGCTGGCCGAGAAGCGGATCGACCCCGACGCGCGGGCGGCGGCCATCCGGCTCTACCTCATCGCGGCGCATCTGGCCCCCGAAGATCTGGCGCGAAGCTGCCTGCTGGGGATGACCGCCCTGGCCCGCACGCCGGCGGAGGAGCGGAAGTTCCGCGCGATGGCCTACCTGTACGATCCCGACCACGATCGCCGGCTGCTGCGGGAAGCCGCCGCGAGCGAGGCGCCCGCAGCCCCCAGCGAAGCCCGCGACGGCCTGGTCCGGGCGCTCCAGCTTCGCCGGCAGGGGAACCGCCGCGCCGCGATTCTGAACGTCGAGCGGACCGCGGTGAAGGAGGAGTTGTCGAAGCACGCGGACGTGCTCACGTACGAGGAATTCGCTCAGCCCGGCCTCCCCGATGAGCTGTTAAGCAAGATCGTCGGCCTGGAGCTGGCCCTGGAGTCGGGCGAAGCGGCGTCCGCCGGCTCATCCCGCTGGTCGCAACTCATCGTCGCCGACCAGACCGCCCCGATCCCCTCGCTCACGCTGGAAACCCTCACCGAGTTCGACCCCCGTCGCACCCTCTACCGCAACGGAAAATGGGTCGCGCCGTAACGTCTACTCCGCCGGTTCGATGCGGAAGCGGAGGTGGGCGGGGTCGGCGGCGACTTGGAAGCCGGTGAAGGCGGCGCGGCTGATCTGGGCGCCGAGGTCTTCGCCTTCCGGCGGAAGGATGTGCGCCTCCACGTCGCGGAGCACGTGCGGGCCGAAGCGAATGGACGCCAGCAGGATTCGCCGCGTGCTCAACCGGCGCCGGCCGTCGAAGGTCAGCGACACGACCGGCGCGTCGGCCGGAGGAGCCAGTCCCGACGCTTGGGCGATGCTGGCGGTGATCACCGTCGGCTCGCTGCTGTCGCGCCAGGTGAAGGTGACCGGGGCCGCTTCGTTCAGGATGCCGCCCAGTCGGACCTTGCCGCTTTGCAGGTAGAGCGGCTGGGGCTGAGCGTAGACAAACTCCTCGTACTCCTTCAGGCGCCGCAGGTCGGAGGAGTAGTCCTTGAGCGGCCCCAGGCGGTGCTCTCCCGCCAGTTGCGAGAGCGCCTCGGCGACCTCGTGGTTCTGCCGCAGCGCCTCATATTCGCCAGCCAGCGCCATCGCGTCTTCCCGCGCCGCATAGGCGCCCAGCAGGATCGCGTGACGGGAATTCGTCATGTCGATCAGATGCGGCTGAACCCACGGGGCGCCGCCGAGCTTCTCCGGCGGCACGGCCAGCGAATCCATCTTCTTGAGCGATTGCTCCATCTGCTTGCGCTGCGGGTCGCTGGGGGAAAGCTCCTTGATCTTCTTGCGGAACGTCTCTTCCAGCGCCTGCCGCTGGGCCCACAGCAGGCGGTTTCGCTCCCGCGCGTCTACGACCGCTTCGCCTACCTTACGCGCGTGATCGACGACCTTCGGCAAATGGGAAAGCCGTCTTCGCAATTCGCTTTCCCGTGGAGTGATCCATACTTCGCCCCGGGTGCGCCGCGAGAGGCCGAACTCGCGCTGGAGGACTTCCTCCGCCGGCGACGGCGCGGCGGCCGCGCCGGGCAGCGCGCAAAAAACGGCTTGGAGCGAGAGAAACGCTCCGATCGCTTGTGCCGGCCAAGGGGGCGAACGCCGGGAGCGCAGCATGGAGGGGCAAGAGGACGAGAGTAGCGATAGCCCGCACGCAGATGCGGCGTTACGAACCATCATACTCCGCACAATTCGCCGTGTGCAACGCGGCGTCAACGGCGCCGGCGCGGGCGCCGATAATACAGACGCCCGGCGATAGGCGTTGCATGACAACCAAAGTCGGCGTTCGCTCCGCGAAAGGCGAGCTAGGCTGGCACGAAACCGGAAGGAAACGCGACATGTGGCGATCGTTTTTCTTGGCCATCGGCATCTTTCTGTGTATCCTGGGGGTCGAGTCCCTGGCGATTGAGAAGGCCGTGCTGCACTCCCAGCAGGCGCCGGCCTCGACGACGGGGCAGTTCACGCGAAGCGCGCCGGCGCGGGAGATCACGCCGCCCGAGTGGGCCCCTTGGACGCTGATGTCCTCCGGCGTGGTGGTGCTGTTGTACTCCTTCACCATTCCCCGCCGCGTGCGGCAGTCGTAACCGCTTATGCGTGCGTTTCGCGTCGCCGTTTACGGCCGGCCGACCGGCGCGGCGCCGGGACCGAAGCTTTCGCTGAACGGCGGCGAAGTCGAAACACTGCGGCTCATGGCCGCGCCCGCTCCGCTGCCGGTGACGTTCGAGGAGGCGGAGGCGGCGCTTTCCCGGCTTCCGCGGCTGTACTTTGAGCCGGATGGCTCCTTCGGCTGGTACGCGCCGCCTGACGATGCTCGCTGGGAAGTCGGCGGAATGCTTTACGATCGCGGCGAGTGTGTCGCGTACGCCGAGTTGCGCGGGACCTGCACGGCGGCGGCGTTTCGCGAGTTGCTCGACGCCCTCGGCCAGAGCCGATCGCCGCTGTTGGTGCAAATCCTGACGCCGGGCGCCTTTCTCGATCCCGAAGAGTTCTGCCGCTTGCTGTAATGCTCGGAGGACGCCGTATACTTAAGAATGTGGGCGCATCCACCCGACGAACGACTGCCCCTTGAGCGACCCTCCCGCCCATCCCGAGCCGCCGCGATCGCCGATCCTGCGTCGGACGGACCAGGCCTGCGCCGCGGTGCTCGTGGCGGCCTCGCTCGCGGTGATCGCCGCATACTGGGTTAAGGAGCTGGGGCGCCAGGATGACCTGCTGCGGGTCCAGCGCGATCCGCCGCCGATCGACTTTCTGGTGGACGTGAACTCCGCCCCCTGGACCGAGCTGTCGCTGCTGCCCGGGGTGGGCGAGACGCTGGCGAAACGCATTGTCGAATCCCGCGCCGCCGACGGGCCGTTCCGCGAGCACGACGACGTCCTCCGCGTCCGCGGCATCGGACCCAAAACGCTGGAGCGGATGCGTCCCTACCTCACGCCCATGCCCGACTTCGACTCGGTGGCCGGACCGTAGGCCATGTGGAAGAGACACGCGAGAACCATCTCGATTACCCTCGTCGCGGCCGGAGTGGCCGTGGCGTGGGGGTGCGCGATCGCGGCGCATCGCTCGCTCGGCGCCCTGGCGTGGGGCGTTTATCTGGGCGGGCTGCTGGCGCTGGTGGGCGTGTTCTTGGCGTCGCGGCGGGAGAAATCCGCAGCGGAAGTCGAGCTGGAGAAGCTGCGGAAGGCGCTGGATCGCGATCGCGGCGAGCTCGACAAGCGCCGCCGGGAGATGCAGAATTTCACCGACTCGGCCGAGGCGGCGCTGGAGAAGCAGGGCCAGCTCATCGATCGTCGCGAGCGCGAGCTGGCCCAGAAGCTGATCGTATTCCATGAGTGGTTGGAGTTTCCGCAGCCGGTGGGGAAGGAAGCCTCGCAATCGCAGGAGGACGTGGCGGAGCTGACCAAAAAGGACCGGCAGGTCCTGGAGCTGCTCGACCGGTCGGCGAAGCAGATTTACGAAAACATCCGCAACAACAAGTATTCGCCGACGGGGGAGTTCGAGCCGAAGCTGGTGCGCCGCGAGGCGGAGCAAATCGCCATCGCCGTGGCCCGCGTCTATCGGCCGGGATCCGAAAACCCGCTTTTGGAGACGAGCATCGATCAGCTCCTGCGGGCGGCCGGCCGCACCAGCTTGCACCTGTTGGTCGTGCTCGACCGGATGCCGCTGGGGGTGAAGGAGTACAACTTCAACAGCCTGTACTGGTACGTCCGCCATGCGACGCGGGCGTACGGCGCCTACAAGACCGCGGAGCCGTACATGCCGTACTTCAACGGAGCGTACTACCTGAGCCGGTTTGCGATGGGGGCCAGCCCCTGGACGCTGGCGGCGTGGCGGCTGGTGAGCGAGCTTTCCACCCGCGGCGCCAAGAAGCTGGCGACCCACTGGTTCAATCGCCATGCCACGTCGCTGGTGTACGACGTGGTGCGGGTTCTGGGGTTCGAGGTGGCGGGGATCTTCGGCGGCGACTTCCGCCATCGCGACGCGGGATGGATCTACGGCGCCGAGCTGACCGAGCTGATCAGCCGCTTCCCTCTTTCCCGCGACGCCCTCAGCCACGGGCTGAAGGAGGTCGGCTCGCTGCAAGTTCGTAACGAGTACGACCGCCTGTTCCTCTATCAATGCCTGGCGGCCCACGCAAGCGCGCAGCCGGGACGCTTTCAAGCCGCGCTGCACCTGACCCCCGGCGAGCGGCGGGCGATCGCCCAGCGGCTGGAAAAATTCTTTCGCGCCTTCATCCACGGCAAGACGGACGAGCGGACGGCGGCTTGGCGGGCGGAGGTCGAGCAGCGACTCGTCGTGAAGCTGGACCTGGAGGCGCATCCGGTCCCGACGACGCTGGAGAGCCAGCGCCGCGACGCGATCCGCTCGCTCGCCAGTTTTTTGCTCGCCGTGAAGGAGCGCGAGCCGGAAGAGCTTGCGGACCTGTTGGGCAAGACTCCCTTGTTCCGCGAGCATCCGGCGGACGATCGGAAGAAATTGCTCGAGGAGCTGCAGGAGGCGCCGCCGTTCTTTTACGAGCAGCCCGACCTCGATCCCTCCAGTCCGCTGGCGAAGAAGTACCTCGACGACCTCGCCCGGCTGGCGGTGCGGGTGACGCCGTATGACGTTCCCTCGGATGAGTTGCTTGACGACGTGGCGGCGTATCTCCGCGCCGACGCTAAAGAGTTTCAACGCAACCTCGATGCTCAGCGCGAGGAGTTGCTTCAAGAGCGTTCGCGGCGCGCCCCTGTAGGCAATCTTTCGCCGGGGGCGGTGAAAGCGATCCTGCACGATCTGGAGCCGGAGGAGCGGCTGTCCTTTCTCTACGGCGATGCGAGTCTGGATTGGCCGCGGGGCGCCCACACCGGGCCGTACTCGCAAGGCGAGATGTGGCTGGTGGGCCGCGAAGCTCGCCTGGCCCTGTGGCACGTCGCCGACAACGGCGCCGCGGCGGTGATCTGGATCGGCGGCCGCGACGTTTCCTTTCAGAGGTTGAGAGGCTACTTCAGCGACGACCTCCTGCTTCGCGGCGGCGAATGGAAGATCGACTTCGCCCCGCTCCCCGAGGCCATCCGCCTCTCCGGCCAAATGGGCCGCCGCTGGGAGCCCCACTTCCACCCGCTCCTCGACTTCTGCCGCCAACCGGGATAATGGATGGCGCTCACTCGACGTTGAGATCCTCGATGAAGTTCGACAGCCGCTGCCTGGCCGATGCGACGGCCTTTCGCTGTTGTGAGGAGCGCTGGCGCAGCGTTTCGATCTGGTCCTCCTGCTGCGTAAATTTCTCCACGTAGCGCCGGTACAAGGCGCTGTCCCTGTCCAGCGCCTGCATGTTCTGGCGAATGCGGTTTTGATCCTGGGTGATTTCGGATATCTCGCTGAGGGTCGATTGGAGAATCTGCTCGGCCTCTTGCAGGGCGGCTCGCAACTGGCTGACCTGGCTAAGGGCCTGTTGCACCTCCGGACTGGCCGCGTTATGGCTCATATAAACCGCCAATTGATCGTTCTCCGCCGACAGCAGCAAAAACTCTTCGCGGCTCGTCTTTTGCTCGACCACCTCGAAGGAAATCGTCTCGCCGGGCGGGGCGCTCACCGAGAAGCGGTACAGGCTGCGAGTTTTTTCGAGCGGGCTTTTGGGAGAAGTCAGCTCCCACTCGGCGTCGATCGGCTGTTCGACCAGCACTCGCTTCGCCTGGTCGTCCGAGTTCTTCACCACGTAGTGATGCTCTCGAGTCCAACGGTAGACAGTCTCGCCGCGGCCGGAGATGATCTTGACCGCCGCCAGCGACCGTGTTGGCTCCTTCGCGGTCATTTTGACTTCGAGGTTCAGATCCAAGGCGTAGCTGATTAAGCGGTCTTCGCCGGGGGCTGTTTCGGCAATGCGAGCGTCGCCGGCAAATTCTCCCTCATCGAACACCGCGATGGGGCCCGCCATCAGGTGAAGGTCCGTCGTGTTTTTGACCCTCAGACCTCCCAGCGGGTGTTCGGCGTGAACGTCGGGATTGTACATCGCCAGCTTCTCGGCCTGGACCTCCGCATTGACCACCGGCAGCATGGCCGACTTCCTCCGCGCCAGCCTGACGGGCGACTTGATCTCATAACGAAACAGCTCGCCGACTTCGCCTGTCTCCGCCAACTGCGCCGCGCCCTGACGCAAATCGAACGTGGGAGCGTCCGGCGTTTGACTCTCCCCGAAGCCGCCCATGCCGCCGCCAAATCCTCCCCCGCCGAAGCCGCCGCCGGCGAAAACTCGCTGTGCTGGATCGGCGGAGCGAACCGGCTTTCCTTGAAACCTTCCTCGAACCTCCGCCGGCGCGTCGACCGTCAGGTCTTGCTCGTATACCTGCGGCCGCAGCGTGCCCTGAACTTCCGGCGAAACTCTCGGACGCTGGATGTACAGCGGCTGATGCAAGTTCATGATGAACGAGATGGGTTGGCCGCTGACCAGCGTCAGTTGAACGTCGTTCCAGTCGCGCTCGGTGAGATTTTCGACAATCGCCCAGCCTTGCAGGTACGGCTGCCCGTCCGGCGACAACACCAGTCGATAGCTCGTCTTCCATACGGGAAACTCCTGGATGTAGCCGATTCGCACCGTCCTTTCCCCTTGGCCGCCAAAGTGCAGACGGATTGACTTCTTGTCCGTCGCCCGCGTCGAGGCAAGCAGTTCGAGCGCCTTTTGAAAGTCCTCCTCGAGTTGCTTGTCGAGCAGCCGCAACTCGAACACGTCTCGAAGCGGCACGCTGCGCAGACCGGTCAGCGTTTTCAGCAGCAGCACCTCCGCGTCGATTACGTGGTCGCCGACCGGGTCAGGCCGCTGCTCCACGTCGACGATTCTCCCTTTCAGCGCATCGCCGTCCGCGAGCGATACTTCGATTTGATGCCCGCGCGCCTGCCGCAGGAGGTTGGACATCGTGGCGCCGGCGGTGAGATCGATGGCGAAGGCGCCGAGCGTGCGGGAAAGCGGCTCGCGGGAGTCGTAGGTGACGGCGGAGACGACGCCGCCTCCGAAATCCTCCAGCACAAGGCTCTGGAGCAAATCGTTGATGTCGTCTCCGGAGAATTCCAAATCGACCTGGGCCTCGCCTTCGACCTCCCCCAGATGCTCAAAAAATCCGACGCCGGACGCGTACAGCACCGCGCGCGTCAGGGGAATCTCCGCCTCCTGTTGCGCGTAGGTGTGGGAGGGAGCAGGCCAGGTTGTCAGGCCAATCAAGAGACAGAACAAGAACGGGGTGAAGAAGCGCCGCATTGCGATTCGCCTTTTGCTGGACAAGCGCCCCTGTAGCGCTGAGAATAACATTGAGCGCAGTGGCTCGTCAAATTCGCCGCAAACTCGGCTAAAAAACAGGGAGTGTGATGAATAACGCGGCATGCACTGCATTTGCGAGAGCGGCAGCCGTCGGTTGTGTTTATTCGCTGCTAACGTGCTCGGCCTTCGCGCAGGTTTCCTACCTGGTCGGCTCGCCTGCGGAGGTCGCTGCCGAAAAGCGGATCCTCCACGCCCTGCAACGGGCCGTCCACGTGCCGCCCGTGGAAACGGGCCTCGACCAGGTCGTGGCGACTCTCAGCCGGCAATCCGGCGTGGACATCCGTATCGACCGGCGTGCGCTCGATGACGTGGGGCTTACAGCGGACGTGCCGGTCAGCTTTCGTAGCGATGATCTACCACTGCGGGCCGCCCTCGAATTGTTGCTGCAACCGGTGGAGTTGGACTGGACGATTCGCCATCAGGTGTTGATCATCTCCACTCCCGAGGAGTTGGAGTCGAACTTGATGACACGGGTGTATCCTGTGGGCGACCTTGTTTGGACTGATCTTGGCAATGAAATTCTCGAGGATTATGACTCGCTCATCAACGGCATCACCGCCACGATTGCTCCAGACACGTGGAGCGTTGTCGGAGGTCCGGGCAGCATTCAGCCGTTTGGTCCGACGAAGTCGTTGATGGTCAGTCAGACGATCAAGATCCATGCCAAGATTGAGAACATGCTGGTAACCTTGCGGCAGGCGCGGCGAGCGCAGGGCATCGAGCCCATCCTGCCTGAGCCACAGCCGATCACGATGTTTTCCCCCGCGCCCGCCACAGCGGCGCCCGCAACCACCCGGCAAGTGGCGGCTGCTCACCCATGGCAAATGCCGCGGATGCATGACTAGGTCCAAGCACGAAAAACGGCCGCTTAGCGCTGATCGACCGTCTGGAGCAAGAGCCTGTCTCCACCGCGGCAAGCGCGGCGGGTTTCGCCAACCAGGGGATTCTACTGCACTTTAGCCCAACTTCCCCAACCATCCACGGCGGTAAGAACTGCGTGCGAGAGGCGATGAACCGCAATTATGGATCTCCGCCGCGGCCCGGTATCGCTCAACCGGCATTCAATGCGTCCAGCGCCGCCCGCAGCCGCCGCCGAGCGGCGGCGGCTGCGGGCGAGAGATCCTGGAGATCCAAGGGACCGGTTTCCTGCGGGTCATTGGCGACATTGAAGAATCGGCCGTCGCTGTAGAGTTTGAACTGCTGCGTGCGGACCCAGTGCTTGCCTCCGCCTTGGGCGAAGGCGAAGTCGCGCGGGCTGTAGTCGCCGCCGGTCACCAGGCCGGCGAAGCTGTGGCCGTCGAGCGAAAGCTCGGCAGGCGCGCGGCCGCCGGCCAGCTCGACGCAGGTGGGATAGAAATCGCTGCAGTCCACGAGATGATCCACCACCGTTCCCGGCTTCACGGCGCCGGGCCAGCGCACGATCAGCGGGACGTTCGTGCCGCCGTCGGTGAGCTTTCCCTTGCCGCCGCGAATCTGCTGCCGGCCGCGCTGCGAGACGACCGTCTCATACTCGAACTTGTTCTGCTTGCCGATCGCCCTCAGCTTGGACCGCTGCGCCGTGCCGTTGTCGGTCGTGAAGAGGACGACCGTCTTGTCGGCCAACCCCATCTCATCCACGGCGTCCACCAGCCGGCCGACGCACCTGTCCATGGCGGCCATCATTTCCGCATAGTTGAGATAGCGATCCTTCCCCGGTGCATGGGGAACCGGCGCCTTCAAATCATCGGTGACGTCGTGGCAGAGCGCCATCGAGTAGAACGCAAACCACGGCTTGTCGCCGCTGCGGCGAATGAAGTCGATCAAATAATCGACGTACAAGTCCGGCCCGAAGTCGCCTTCCGTGTCTTCGCGAATCTCGCCGTTCTGCCAGATGAGCGGGTCGTGATATCGCGGCCCTTCATGCCAGCCGAAGAGCGAGTATTGGTCGAATCCCAGCCGGTGCGGATGCTGCGGATCCTTCTTGAGCAACGTCAACTGCCACTTGCCGGCGACCGCCGTGGCGTAACCGGCTCGCTTCATCGCCCAGGCGAGCGTACTCTTCTCCTCCGCTTTCGGATAAGTCCCCCAGCCGGGGTTCCCGAGGCGGAACGGATAGCGTCCCGACAAAAGCGTCGTGCGCGTCGGATGGCAGACCGGCATGCTGAAGCAATGCGTGAACCGCATCCCCGCCGCCGCCAGCGCATCGATCTGCGGCGTCGCGTAGGACGTCCCGCCATAACAGCCCAGCGTCTCGCACCCCACGTCATCCGCCATGATGAGCAACACGTTCGGCCGCCCCTCCGCCGCCGCGCCGGAAGAAGCGGCGACGCCCGCCGGCAGCATGAACGCGAAGACCACAAGCCAGGGACGCGAAACTCGCACGATTCGCCTCGGAGAAGCGGGAACGCCGGCCGAACACGAAAAGACCCTGGAAAACAGCGGTTCCCCAGGGTTGTCATGTTTAGGAGTGGGCGTTACTGGGCTCGAACCAGTGACCTCCGCGATGTCAACGCGACGCTCTAGCCAACTGAGCTAAACGCCCCCACATGGATAGGCGTGATTTTACCGCCGGAGGTTCGCCTTTTCCAGTGGGCGGGGGCGTTCTCCTTGTCGCGGCGCGCGGGGCGGGGTATTTTGCAGCGCATGATGATTGAAGTGGAGTGCGGCGGCTGTGGCAAGCGGCTCGAGGTCGATCCGCAGTATGCGGGACAAACCGCCGAGTGTCCCGTTTGTCAGACGCCGTTCCAGGTTCCCGATCCCGCGGCGGAGGCGGGCCCAGCCGAGCCGGCCACGTGGCGCCTGAAGACGCCGGAGGGCCGCACCTATGGTCCGGTCGCGCGGAGCGAACTCGACCGCTGGGTGAGCGAGGGGCGCGTCTCGCACGACTGCGAGCTCCGCGAGGAAGGGCAACCGTGGGCGCGTGCCGAACGCATGTATCCGGTGCTGACGCCGGGGATGAGCGGACCGCCGTCGCGCGGGAATCCGTTTGCTCCCGCGCCGTTTTATGCCCGCGCCGCTCCCGCGCCGGGGAGCGGCGAGAACGGACGGCCGGTTTACTTGAAGCCGCACCGGGGCGGGCTGATTCTCGCGCTGGGGATCCTGGCGTTCGTGGTGGCGTGCCCGGTGTTGAGCTTCCTGGCCTGGACGATGGGCACGGCCGATCTGCGTGAGATGCGCGAAGGGCGGATGGATCCTTCCGGCATGGGAAGGACTCAGGCCGGCATGGTGCTGGGGATGCTGCTCTCGGTGGCCGCCATCATCGGCCTGATGGGGCTGACGTTCTTCGTAATCTTCCGCATCGCGCTGTGAGGCGACGGCGCGCGTGAGCGGTTACGGCAGTTGGTCAGGCTCTTTGCCGTTGCGCGTGCCAACCGCCTGCCAGATGTCCCGATCGATAGTTTCTGCAACGGAGCGCACCGAGCCATCCACGAGCGCCACCTGCACGATGCCGGGATGGAAGCTGCTGAAGGTCAATTCGAAGATGCTACTAGGGTTGGCAAGACCCTGGGCGATCGGATCGAAGTTCGGCGGGTAAATGGTCGTCGCCAGCACTTCAGAATAATCGTCGCCCCAACCCCGCCGACCACCGACATCAATCTCGGGGCAATAGAGGTAGAAGCGATCGCACTCGGTGCACGGCCCGAGGATGTCGAAAATCGCTTCGCTCAGCAGAAGCGTGTTGGAGGTTCCGTCGCGGACTGACGACATTCGAATCGGCGGCTTCGGCTTGTTCTTGACGAAAGCTTGCGGGATGAGCACGCCGTCTCCCTCGCTGAATTCGACGTAGGTGTCGTCAGTGAGGGTGGGGGGCCGGTTGGCGTTCTGTGCAGCGGCGAATCTGCTTTTGAAAAAGCAGCCGACGTTGCCCAAGTAGTTGCCCACAGCGCGGGGGTTGATGCCGTCTCGGTCGACGAACTCCGGATCGCCCTGGGAAGGGCAATAGAAGCTCTCAATACGGGTCTGCGCCGCCGCCACGGCCGTAACCGCGGCGGTGCCGGCCGGCGGAGGCGGAGGCGGAGAGTAATTCACGTCGGTCCAGACAAGCGTATCGTAGAGATTCTGCTGCTCCATAAACGGCAAAACATACGCATGCCAGGAGTAACCCCAACCTGCGGCGGCGCCCCAGGGGAACGACTTCTCGGTGTCGTGGTAATTCTGCAGCGCCAGCGCCAACTGTTTTTGATTGTTGCTGCACTGCGTGCGGCGGGCCGACTCGCGGGCCATCTGCACCGCCGGCAGCAAGAGCCCCACCAGCACGCCGATAATGGCGATCACCACCAACAACTCCACGAGCGTGAATCCGCCTCTCTCTGTTTTCCGGATAATCATGGCATGCTGTCTCCAAATTCCGCCAGGCGCCGGCGCCTCCGCCTCGCGCCCAGGAACGATCGCCCAAGGACCAAGAATCATCTGGCTGGGCCGAACGGCCAGCACTGCCCGTCAATGTATCATCGCCGCCGCCGGAATGCGAGCATCGGGCCTGGTAAATTCGAGCCGGGTGCGCTGTTCCGAAGTTGCTGGTGGTTCGGAGGTTGAGTGGGGTG
>JAHWKS010000600.1 GCA_019347795.1 Planctomycetota bacterium
CTAGGGTCGCCCGCGGCCCGCCAATGTTTCCTTACCTGCTAATTTGAGTTCCTTATGCCCAAACGCTCCAAACGTTATCAGGCGCTGGTGAAAGACGTTCCCAAGGCGCCGCTGCCGCTCCGCGAGGCGGTGGAGCAGCTCAAAAAATTCGGCAACAACACGAAGTTCGACCAGACGGTCGAGATCCACATGCGGCTGGGGATCGACTACACCCAGGCCGACCAACTGGTGCGCGGATCGGTGGTGCTCCCTCACGGCATCGGCCGCTCGCAGCGCGTGATCGTCTTCGCTAAGGGAGATCTGGCGGAGGACGCGAAAAAGGCGGGCGCCGACGAGGTGGGGCAGGAGGACCTGGCCAACAAGATCAAGGAGGGCTGGACCGACTTCGACGTCTGCATCGCCGCGCCCGACATGATGGGTCTGGTGGGTCCCTTGGGCCGCGTGCTCGGTCCCCGCGGCTTGATGCCCTCGCCCCGCGCCGGCACGGTGACGCCCGACGTGGCCCGCGTCGTGAAAGAGTACAAGGCGGGCAAGGTGGAGTTCCGCAACGACAAAGGGGGCAACATTCACGCGGTGGTCGGCAAGATGAGCTTCGACGCCGACAAGCTGGCGGAAAACGTGCAGTCCTTTCTCGACTATGTGAACACGCTCAAGCCGGCGGCTGTCAAAGGAGTGTACGTTAAGAGCGTCACCCTCACCGCCACGATGAGCCCCGGCATTCGCATCGCGGCGTAATCTCGAGCGGGGCGCACTCGCTAATATCCGAATTGCGCGCGACCTGGGTCGCGGTTAAACGAAGAACCACGGTAATTCACCATGAGTAAATACGTCAAAGACCTGATGACGCGCGACATTGCCAAGCGGATCGACGGCGTGAGCGATTGTCTGTTGGTGAGCGTGATCGGCCTGGACTCCAACAGCACGGTGAACCTGCGCCGCGATCTGCGGGGCAAGGGGATCAACCTGCTGGTGGTCAAGAACAGCCTTGCCCGGCGGGCATGCGAGGGGACCTCGCTGGCCCCGGCCTTCGACGGCGTCAAGGGAACGACCGCTATCGTGTGGGGCGCGGAGGATTTCGTCTCGCTGGCCAAAGAGATTACGAAGCTGGCCGACGACGACACACTCAAGAGCTTCGAGACCCGCGGCGGCGTGCTCGACGGCGAGGCGTTGACCCCGGACAAAGTCAAAGAGATCAGCAAGTGGCCCAGCCGGGTCGAGCAATTGAGCATCGTCGCCGGTCAGATCCTCTCCGTCGGCGCCAACCTCTCCGGCGCCCTCTTGGGCCCAGGCGGCTTGTTGGCCAGCCAGCTCAAGGAGAAGGCCGGCGGCGAGAGCGAAGAAGCTGCCGGCGAAGATGCGCCCGGCGAAGAAGCGGCCGGCGAAGAGGCGGCCAGTGAAGAGGCGGCCGGCGAAGAGGCGGCCGGCGAAACCGCAAGCGGCGAGTCGGCGCCTGCCGAAGCGCCGACCGAGTAAAGAGTTCAATCATTCCGCATTCCGCATTCCGCATTTAAGACACCTCCCTCCGTTAAGAAAGGTTTTTAGTCATGGCTGAAGGCGCCACTATGGAAGCTCCCTCCCGTAGCTTCTCCGATGAGACGAAATCTCTCGGCGACAAGATCGCCGATTTGACCCTCAAGCAGGCCAAAGAGCTGAGCGACTACCTTGAGGAAGAGTACGGCATCAAGCCGGCCGCCGGCGGCGCGGTGATGATGGCGCCGCAGGACGGGGGCGGCGGCGCGGCGGCCCCGGTCGAGCAGACCGAGTTCGACGTGATCCTCACCGGCTTCGGCGACAAGAAGCTTCAGGTGGTCAAGGTCGTCAAAGACCTCCTGGGCGTGCCGCTGATGGAGGCCAAGAAGCTGGTTGAAGGCGTTCCGGCCACCTTGAAGCAGGGGGTGGACAAGGACGAGGCCAACTCGCTGAAGGCGAAGATCGAAGAGCAGGGCGGCACGGTCGAGCTGAAGTAAGACCGCGCGGTGTGGGTAAACTGCGTAGAGTCCCGGCGGAAGAAAATGCCGCCGGGCTGGTGTCTGCGCCGCGAGAAGTGGGCTTTCCTTAGTCCCCCCTTCTCCCCTACAATAAGTGTTGGTGCTCGGTTCAATGCCGTGGGATAGGAGGGCGCTCTGGCGGTGCGGAGCATACCGCGAGTCGCTCAAACATTCCACACGAAAACTTCACGTGATGTGCAGTTTTTCTCGTCGGGCCTGTCCCGCGGAACACTTCCTCTGGTGGCGAGGCGATTTGGCCGCCGCTTCTTCCCAGGGGAGCGTGCGCGCTCGTTGAGAGACTTGCGATTGTTGGCGCCTTATCCCGCCCTTGTTTGTCGCCCTCGCGCCGGTCGCGTCTGGCGGCAGTCTGCGCACTCGCCGCATCTGCTGGTTTTATATCCCCCGCCCCGCCCCGGCGGCGGTCGCCCGTTCATTCCGTCCATTTGACCACGTGTCCATCGCGCCGCGGCTTGGGCCTGGAGCCGCGGTTTCTTTGGTTCGTTTAGGAGCTATCGCCTTATGGCCGTTTCTGCAGAGCGACGCTTGGCCCCCCAAACAACCCGCCGGTTCGGCAGCGGTCGAGAGCACTTCGACATCGGAAATCTGACTAAGATTCAAACGGAAAGCTACGCGGCGTTCCTCCAGGAAGAGGTGGCGCCCGACAAGCGCAAGGATCACGGTCTGGAGAGCGTGATGCGCGAGATTTTTCCCATCACCAGCTACACCGAAGAAGTCTCGCTCGATTACCTCCGCTACGAGCTCGGCAAGCCCCGCTACACGCCCGAGGAGTGCCGGCAGTTGCGGCTCACCTACGGCCGGCCGTTCCGCGTGTGGCTCCGCCTCAACAAAGAGGAGCCGGTCGAGGAAGAAGTGTACCTGGGGGACATCCCCATCATGCTCGGCGGCGGCGAGTTCATCATCAATGGCGCCGAGCGGGTGGTGGTGAGCCAGCTCCACCGCAGCCCCGGCGTGGACTTCGTCAAGGAGCAGGACCCGACCAGCGACCGCAAGCTCCCAAGCTGCCGCATCATCCCCGAACGCGGAAGCTGGATCGAAATCAACGTCACGAAGAAGGACAGCCTCACGGTCCGCATCGATCAGAGCGGCAAGTTCTCAGCGATGACGCTGCTGCGGGCGATGGACCCGGAGCTGACCAGCGACGCCGCCTTGATCCGCGCGTTCTATCCCTCGTCCACCGAAAAGATCGTGGACGGCCGCAGCGTCGCCAAGGTCGAGAACAAGATCGCGGTGGATGACGTGATCTATCCCTCGGGAAGCGACCGCGCCGGCGAGATCATCGTCGAGGCGGGGAACAAGATCACCAAGAATGCCGCCGAGATCATCTGCACAGCTGGAGTGAAGGAGGTCGAGGTAATCTCCACGCCCAAGACGCCGCTGATCTTCTCGGCCTTGGAGGATGACGCCACCAGCAGCCACGAAGAGGCCCTCCTGCGCATCTATCAGCGGCTGCGTCCGGGCAATCCGCCGCAGTTGGAGAAGGCCAAGACGCTCTTCGATGAGAAATTCTACGATGTGAACCGCTACCGTCTGGGCCGGGTCGGCCGCTTCCGCATCAATCGCAAGCTCGACCTGGAGACGCCCGAGGACGAGATGACGCTCAAGGCGAGCGATCTGATCGCCTCGATCAAGTACCTCCTGGAGCTGCACACGTCGCGGGGCGAGGCGGAGATTGACGACATCGACCACCTGGGAAACCGGCGCCTCCGCACCATCGACGAGCTGGCCTGCGACGAGCTGCGGAAAGGATTCCTCAAGCTCCGCCGCACCGTGCAGGAGCGGATGAGCCTGAAGGACGTGGCCGATATGACGCCGCGCAGCCTGATCAACCCCAAGAGCGTCTCGGCGGCGATCGAATACTTCTTCGGCCGCGGCGAGCTGTCGCAGGTGGTCGATCAGACGAACCCGCTCTCGCAGTTGACGCACGAACGCCGGCTGTCCGCCCTGGGTCCCGGCGGCCTCAACCGCAAGCGGGCGGGGTTCGAGGTGCGCGACGTGCACATTTCGCACTACGGCCGCATCTGCCCCATCGAGACGCCGGAAGGCACGAATATCGGTCTCATCTCCAGCCTGGCGATCTACGCCAGCGTGGACGACTATGGCTTTTTGATCACGCCGTACCGCATCGTGAAGAACGGCAAGCTGACCGACCAGACGGTGTGGCTGCGGGCCGATGAGGAGTCGGAGGCATACGTCGCCCCGGCCGACACCAAGGTGGAGAACAACAAGCTGGTTGGCATGGTGAACAACCAGGTGCTGGCCCGCTACCGGGCCGACTTTGAGCTGGTGCCGCCCGAGCAGGTGCAGTACCTCGACGTGGCGCCCAACCAGATGGTGGGCGTTTCGGCGGGGCTGATCCCTTTCCTCGAGCACGACGACGCCAACCGCGCCCTGATGGGCTCCAACATGCAGCGCC
>JAHWKS010000601.1 GCA_019347795.1 Planctomycetota bacterium
ACGAGCAGGGGCCCTGGTCGGGCCAGAAGCGGCGGCGGCCGCCAATCCCCGCGCCGCCTGGACGGCGATCCGCAGCACGTCGATCGCTTCCAACGGCCCTTCCCGGTCGAGGCGCTGCTGGAGCGATTCGCACGCCACGTAAGGCATCACCAGATACGGCAGCTTGCCGGTGGAGTGAACGGTGAGGATCGGCATCACATTCGGATGCACGATCACGGCAGTCGCCTGCGCCTCGCGCGCGAAGCGCCGGCGGGCGGCGCCGTTAGCCGCGAGGTGCGGCGCCAGCACTTTCACCGCCACGGGGCGATTCAACTCGGGCTGAAAACCCTTGAGCACGATCCCCATTCCGCCCCGGCCGATCACATCGAGAATATCGATGTCCCCCAGCCGTCCCAGCGTCTTCGGCCGCGCGGCCGGCTCCAGAAAATCGACGGCGAAGTCCGCGACCGCGTCATGCACCGGCTCTTCCCCCGCGCCGGACACACCGTGTCCGAAAAGCAGCTCGCGGCGCAGCGCGTCGGCGACTTGCGACCAGCAATCGTCCTCGGCCGCCAGCTTCTCCAACTCTTCCCGGCATGGCGAGCAGTCGGAAAGGTGGAGGGCCAGTTCCTCCTCCTGCCGCTCGGAGAGCGAGTCGTCCAGCGAGCGGAGAAGGAGTTGGCGGTCGCATTTCACAGATGGCGAAGGCATGGAGGCGTCTTCCTATTCGGTCATCACTTCCCGAACCATGGCTTGAATGCGAGCCATGATGCGGCTGCGCGACATGTAAATGCTCCCGGGCGTGACTCCCAGCTCCGCGGCCACGTCGGCGACCGAGCGGCCTTCGACCAAGGTCGCCCAGAACGCTTTCCACGAGGTCTCGCGGAACTCGCCTCGCACTTTCTCGGCGATCCACAAGATCAACTCGTACTCGTACGCGTGTTCCCCTTCCCGGTCGGGAGCGTCGGGCACGTTGTTGAGCAACTCGAGGACATCGCTGCCCCCGCGGCCGCCGACCTGCCGCCGTTCGCGCGTCATGAATTTGATCACCACGTTCCTGGCCACGCGACTCACCCACCGCCGAAAGGACGCCGGATTGCCGTCGTCGCGCCAACTCTCGACCGACCGGGCGATGGCGGCCAGCACCTGCTGGGCGACATCCGCCACGTGCCGATCGGGCACGCCTTGCCGCCGGATCAGGCTGAGAAGAAACGGTTCGTACGCCGACACGAACTCGGTCCAGGCCAACTCATTTCGCTGACCCTGCAGCCGCACAATCAAACTGGGACGGGTTTCCGGCTGACGCATCGTTCCTCCCTGTAAGTTTTAGTCCCTCCAGAGGGAGGAATCTCACGGGAGGGACAGATTTTTTGCCTCCGCTTCCGCTCACGGATTGTTGACAGAGATGTTGGTGAAACCCTTTCCGCCAGCCGCTTCAACTTCTCGCGATTGGGCTGGAGGACGGAATTGTGGTAGAATGCCGCCGTTCGAGTTGGAGGACCAATGGTGAAAGGTATACAGTTTCTGGTAGACGAGCACGGCAAAAAAACCGCCGTCGTGATTGACTTGCGCAAGAATGCCCAACTCTGGGAGGACTTCTACGACCGCGCTTTGGCCAATTGCCGAGAGGGGGAGCCTCGCGAATCTTTGGAGTCGGTAAGGGAGCGAATGCAGCGTGGCAAGCGACGGCCCCGGAAGTGAGCACCAAATCGTCTTCGCACGGTCGGCTCGGCGAGAGTTGGAGGATTTGCCTCGCCCCCTTGGCCTGCGCGTCTTGCGGCGTATTGAATCGCTGGCCGCGACACCACGCCCGCGCGGATGCCGAAAACTCGTCGGGTCAGCGAATCTCTGGCGGATCCGCATTGGCGATTACCGTGTCATCTATGGCATTGACGATGCCCAACGAATGGTTGACATCGTAGCCATTCGCCATCGCCGGGACGCGTACTAAGGATTGGCCGGAGGTTAGGGCCTCTCTTCCTCCAGCCGCTGCAGCTTCTCGCGGTACTTGCGGTAGAGGCGTTTGTGGCGGTTGTCGAGGTTCACGCGGCGGCCTTGAATGTAGGCGGCGGTGACTTGCATGGGCGTCTCCAGCGGGTCGCCCGTGGCGATGAAAAGGGTCGCGTCCTTGCTGGGCTCGAGCGAGCCGACACGGTCGGCGACGCCGAGGATCTCCGCCGGCGAGAGGGTGATCGCCCGCAATGCCTCGTCGCGCGGCAGGCCGAAGGCGGCCGCCATCGCCGCGTGGTAGGGCAAGTTGCGGACGTTCGAGGCGCCGAACCGGCCGGCGCCGGAGATACAGAACGGAACCCCCGCCTGCCGCAATCGCTCGGGAACGGTGAACGGCGTGTCGTAGGGATCGGAGCGGCGCTCCGGCAGGCGGTAAACCTCGCCGACGATCACCGGAATGTCGTGCTTCTTCAACAGCGCGGCGGCGTGGGGCGCGTCGTAGCCGCCGTAGAGGATCATCCGAACCTTCTGCTCGGCGGCGAAGGCGACGGCCGATTGAATCTGCTGAATGTCGTTTGCGGCGACGATCAGCGGCAACTCGCCGTCGAGGACCGGCAGCATCGCCTCCCACCGCAGATCGAGCGGATGCCGCTCGCCGTCCGCCTGCCGCGCCTTCTGGTAGGCGCGGGCGTCGTCGAAGGTTTGGCGAAGCCGCTCCAGCGCTTCATCGCGGCGCTTCATCTGCTCCTTGGCCGACTCCTCGACGGCCCAATCGCTCACCGGCGCCATCCTCGGCCATTGGACGTGCATGCCCACGTCGGGCTGAAGCGTCATGTCCTCGTAGGTCCAGCCGTCCAGTTGCATCACGGCGGACTTGCCGGAGATCAGCCCGCCCACGGGCGCCGTGAGCGTGAGCAGCACGCCATTGGCCCGGCCGACCGGGATTAATTCGCTATCGGGATTCACCGCCACCCACGACCGCACGTTCGGGTTCACGTCCCCCGTCTCCGCCTGATCCCGCGTGGCCCGCACGGAGTTGATCTCCACAAGGCCCATGTCGGTGAAGGCGTCGAAGAGCCCGGGATAGACGTGTTTCCCCTTGAGTTCGATCCGCTCGGCATCGACTGGGATCTCCACATCCTGGCCGACCGCGACGATCTTTCCATCGTCGAAGAGCAGCACGCCGTTCTCGATTGCCGGGCCGGAGACGGGATGAATCGTCCCACCCACCATCGCCACCGGCCGCGATTGTTTTTCGCCGGGAATTTCCGGTCCTGCCAGTCCGCGGTTCGTGATCGCGAAAAGCGAAAGCAGACCGAGCGTAAATAATCGGATTGGTTTCAACATGGCGCCAGACAATGCGGCAAGGTTGGTCATCAATGGTCGTGTCCGTCGTGGCCGTGACGGCCGCAGTAGAGGTCTTCGCGGGGCCAGAGGAGACGGAACAACTGCTGCTCGTCCTCTTCATCCGCCTCGCGCATCGGGGCGCCGGAGCCGAGAACCTTCTGGATAAGCTGCTCTTTGCGGCGGCGGGACTCCTCACGCTGCTGCAGGTCGTCCTCGCGGTCGAAATACTTGCGGCCGTCGATCCACGTTTGCTCGCAGCGGGTGAAGTTCGACAGCGGCGGACCGCTCCAGATCACAAGATCCGCGTCTTTCCCCGGCGCCAGCGAGCCGACGTGCTGCTCAATGCGAAGCTGCTTCGCCGGGTTGATCGTGACAAACTTGAGCGCTTCCTCGGGCGGGACGTTGCCGTACTTGACGGCCTTGGCCGCCTCCTGGTTCAGGTGGCGGGCCAGTTCCCGATCGTCCGAATTGAACGAGACGACCACGCCCGCCCGGTGCATCAAGGCGCCGGCGAAGGGGATCGCGTCGTAGACCTCGAACTTGTACGCCCACCAGTCCGAAAACGCCGATCCCATCGCGCCATGCTTCGCCATGGCGTCGGCCACTTTGTAGCCTTCCAGGATGTGCTGCAGCGTACCGATGCGGATGTCGAACTCTTCGAGCGTTCGCAACAGCGCCAGGATCTCGTCCTGCCGGTAGCTGTGGCAGTGGATCCACCGCTTGCCTTCCACGATCTCCGCCAGCGCCTCCAGCTCCAGATCCACCCGCGGCGGCAGGCCCTTATGATCGCGGCGCCATTGCTCGTGCTCGCGGCGGTACTGCTTCGCGGCGAGAAAGGCGTCGCGCAGAATCTGCTCCACGCCCATCCGCGTCTGCGGGTAACGGGTGGTGTACTCGTCCCCCCAGTTGCTCTGCTTGACGTTCTCGCCGAGCGCGAACTTAATCCCCTGCGGCGCCCGGGCGAACTTCATCTCCTCGGGCAAGGCGCCCCAGCGGAGCTTGATCACCTGGTTCTGTCCGCCGATGGGGTTGGCCGAGCCGTGCAGGATGTTGGCCGCAGTCACGCCGCCGGCCAGTTGACGGTAGATGGAGATGTCGGTGGCGTCAATAAAATCGCCGATTCGCACCTCGGCGGTGATCG
>JAHWKS010000602.1 GCA_019347795.1 Planctomycetota bacterium
GGGCGGCGCATGCTCAGCTTTCCGGCGGCGCCGCGCTGAGCATCGCCGGCGCCGGGGAAGCCTGGACGGTGCTCGCGAATGTCCTCGTCGGCGGACTGGTCGGCGCCGCAGCGGGAGATGTTTCTCGCGCAGGACAGACGCGCACGCCGCGCAGCGTCCTGGCCCGCGCGCTGGCGAGCGACTGGTGGTCGGATCGTCGCGGCCTGGCCCGCTGGCTGGCGCCGATCGGCTGGCTGGTCGCAGCCGCCGCCGCGCTGGTCGTTGTGCTCTTGATCGTTCTGGTGAACGCCGCCGCGGCCCGGGAGTCGTTCACGTCGGAGCTGCTGCCGAACTTCCACCATTACCTGGAAGAGGTCGAAACTTTTCCCAACGCCTGGCGGCAGATGGCCGACTCGCTGCTCCGGGTGTGGTACGCTTTCGGGCTGCTCTTGCCGGCGCTGGCGATGTGCGTCGCGCTGCCGCTGCGGCGGCAATCGGTGCTGGAGGCGGATCGGCTTCTGTCCCGGATCGCCCTGGCTCATTGCCTGACGCTGGCGCTGTTGGGCGCGCGGCTGCTTCTGGCGGCGATTTCCGGACTGTCGCTGCTCTCCGCGGGCGAGGCGGCCTCGGACACGCCCTATGGCGACCTGCAAGCGGTGGTCGAGGCGATTCGCGACGTGCAGCCGCCGCTGGTGATGTTCGTCGTCTCGCTGTTCTGCCTGGGGCGCTGGCGATGGCGATACATGCAGCGGTTCTCCTGGATGCCCGCGGTGGGCGCCGCCATCCTCGCCGCCTGCAGCCTGGCGGCGTTCACCGCGCTGTTCCTTGCCAACGCGCGCATCGAGGGATGAGCGAGGATGCACCGGAACAGCGCCTCTCAAACGCGCGTCGTTCGCGATAGAATGGCCGTATGAACGCTGCTCCGCGATCGGCCCCTCCCGGCGTTTCCGCAGGCCGGTTGGCGCCTTGCCCGGCCTCCCCGAACTGCGTCTGCTCGCAGGATGAGAATCCGCGGCGACGCATGGCGCCGCTCGCCTTTGCGGGAACGCCGGCTGAGGCGATGCAGACGCTCGTAGAAATCCTCGAAGCGGCGCCGCGTGTGCGACTTGTGGCCCAGGACGATCGTTACCTTCACGCGGAATTTGTTACGAAGTTGCTGCGGTTCGTGGATGATGTGGAGTTTCTCTTGGACGAGGCGGCCGGGGTGATCCACTTCCGCTCCGCCTCCCGCGCGGGCCATTGGGACCTCGGCGCCAATCGCCGCCGAATGGAGCGCATCCGCCACGAATTGCAACGCCGCCTGGTCGGCGCCTCGGATCGCACAACGTGAACGCATCTCCCGTCGCACTGATCACCGGTTCGGGCCGCAAACGGGTCGGCAACGTCATCGCGTGGTCGCTCGGCCGGGCGGGCTACCGGGTCGCGCTCCATTACTACCGCTCCCGCCCGGGGGCCGAGGAAACGCTCGCGGAGATGGCGGCCGAGGAGATCGAGGCCGCGGCGTACCAGGCCGACGTGGCCGATGAGGCGCAGGTCGATCGCATGTTCGACGACTTGCTGGCTCATTTCGGCCGGCTGGACGTGCTGGCCACCTGCGCCTCGATCTGGAACGCCCGGCCGCTGGAAGAGACGTCCGCCGCCGATATGCGCCGCAGCTACGATGTGAACACGCTCGGCACGTTCCTCTGCGCCCGCCGCGCCGGATTGATCATGGCGGGGCAGGTGGAAGGCGGATCGATCATCACCTTCGGCGACTGGGCGATCCGCCGGCCGTATCCCGACTACATCGCGTACTTCGCCGCCAAGGGGGCCGTGCACACGCTCACGCAGACATTGGCGGTCGAGTTGGCCCTCCGCAACCCGCGCGTGCGGGTGAACTGCCTCCACCCCGGCCCCGTGATGTTCCCACCCGGCGCGACCGGCAAGGAGCAACAACAGTTGACCGCCGCCACCCTTGTGAAACGCGCCGACGATCCCGAATCCGTCGCCCACGCGGTGCGGTTCCTCATCGACAATCCCTTCATCACCGGCGCCTGCATCCCCCTCGACGGCGGCCGCACCATCTACGCCGGCGAAGCGTGACAGCGAGAACGTTACACTACACGCGCGTCAATAGCCGGCGACCAACGCGTCGCCGGAGGCCCGCACAACGAGAAATGCAAATTACATATTTCAAATTGGCGATCGCGAAGCACGATCATCACCAGCGCCGCGCGGCGTTTTCGTTCGCGACAGCCGCTGACTGCGGCTAGAATGAGTGCGGCGTTGCGGTCTTCAAGCCAATCCTCGTATGACGCGTCCCACTCCTGAACCTGTCGATCCTGCGAATCTTCGCAGCCTGGCGTTGGAGGTGATCCGGGCCGACCGCTTTCCCTATCTGGCCACGATCGACGGCGATCAGCCGCGGTTGCGGCCGGTGTCGCCGGTGCGGACCGACGGCTTCACGGTGTACGTGGCCAACCTCCGCTTCTACGACAAGACGGCCCAGATCGAAGCCAACCCCAAGGTCGAGCTCTGCTACCTCGACGACCACCACAACCAGGTCCGCCTCACCGGCGCGGCGGAAGTCGTGACCGACCGCCCCCTCCTCCAAGAAATCTGGGACGCCAACCCCCTCATGCGCCAATATCTAGGAACCCTCGACAACCCCGACCTCATCGTCTACCGCATCACGCCCACTCGGGTGCGCTATATGAAGGAGTGGGCGCTTCAATACAGCAGCGTCCCATTGGAAGACACCGATGACTCTGCTGACTCGCTGGGAAGGGCGTGAGTTACCACCGTGACCAGCTTGGCTATTTTTCGCCCATCCCGGCCTTTGTTCCCCGTCGCGGTGAAGTGGCAGTCGATACGGTGGATGACGCCGCGGATCACTTCAGCGCGTCGCCGAGCCCAGGCCGCGTTCGGCGGACTGGCCGGTCAACTAAAACATTTGCCTCCATCCGGCGAAAGTGCGATAATCCCCTCCGTGGCCGTAGGTTGCGGGCAAGACCCGCGACTCGGCGTTTCAACAGGCGGCCCGGAAGATAAGGTAGCACTGGAGCAATGGTGAATACCCTGACAAAACGATGTTTGCGTGTCGCTGAACTCATGCGAAGCTGACGAACAATGCCGTGCACGGGATCGCTCATTCACGCGGTTCCTGAAATCAAAGTCTTCCGTTCGTGCCTGGTGACGGCGGACGTCCCGCAATGCGTGCAATTTGCTTTCTACTTCAAAGGAGAACACGAGATGACGAAACTTGCGCAACAATTGAAGCTGGTTACATTCTTCAGCATTCTAACTGCTTGTTTCTGCTTTGTAGGTTTGCTGCGTCCCACATATCCCACATTCGCAGATGAGTTAGCTGAGAAACGGGACGGAGCAAGCAAAAAGCTCGCGACAGAACTTATTGGATCGTGGAGGCTCACGGAAGCTAGCACACCTGGATCACCCTCTGGCGTCGGCACACGGCTAAAGTTTTTCACTGGCACTCATTGGTGCATCATACAGCCTGACGCGAAGACAGGTGTGATTGTGTTTCAGCATGGCGGCCGCTATGAGGTAGACGGCAACAAGGTAAACACAACGAGAGACTTCGCAGGTGAAAGCACTAAATCCATGATTGGCGGAAAAAAGACCCTCACAATTGAGATCGAGGGGGACACGATGAAGCAAGTTGATGCCGATGGCGTATTTAACGAAACGTGGAAGCGTGTGAAATAGTCATCGGGACGAACCGCAACCCGCAGAACGTTTCATTCGCAGGACCGCCGAACAGTCGCTGCAGCGGACCGGCTCTCCGCGCCAGCCGCTGAGCTTTGTCGCTCGACGAGCGGAGGCGATTGGATGGGACTACGAGGTGGTGGCCGTCCGCACAACGTGCAAGTTCATCATCCGCATCGACTAACAGCCAGGAGAGTATGCTACCGCCACTTTGAAATTCTTGCGCGTCGAAAGCTCCGCCGCTACGGCGAATTCGGCGAATCGCGGAGAATTTGCATCAGGGCCGGGACGGCGGCCGCGGCGTTGGGACCGATTTGCCCCAGGGCGTAGATGGCGGCTTTGCGAACCGCGGGGTCGGGGTCTTGCTCCGCGACGCGGAGGAGCGGCTCGACGGCCGTCTCGGCGTCGGGACCGATGCGGGCGAGAATCTCGGCTCCGCGGCGGCGAATCACGGGATCCGCGTCGTCCAGCATCGCCGTCACTTCCTCGGTCGAGGCGGCGCCGATCCGCCCCAGTGCGTCGGCCGCGGTCTCCGCCAGCGTCCACTCGTCATAGGGGCGAAACAATCGCGAGCGGGCGGGCTGATACGCCGGAGCGAGGGATCCGGCCGAACCGGCGCCGTCCAGCAATTCTTCAGTCGCCGCGTTCTCAGGTTCGCCGCTGGATGACGACGAGCCGTCGGAATCGCGGATCGGCGCCGGCGGCAGGACGTTCTCCGTAGGGAACGATCCGG
>JAHWKS010000603.1 GCA_019347795.1 Planctomycetota bacterium
CACCCCACTCAACCTCCGAACCACCAGCAACTTCGGAACAGCGCACCCGGCTCTCCAGGATCGCGGTTGTTTCGACCGTTGCGACGCGCTGCTGGCGCGAGTACAATCACGATGGCATTGCGCGCTCCGGTTGGTCCAATGAATTTCCGCGCGTCAAGCCCGCGCCACGGAGGATAGGCAGAGAAACTTCAATCGAAATAGGCGCTAATGTTCGGGGCACAACCTACCGACGGTCTTGTGATCATGGTTCTCCGAATCCGGGACCCCGATCGCCGAGAACAAGCCATCCACCGTCTCGAAAACCAGCCATCGGAAGAGGCATTGCCACGGATCTACGAGATGAACATTGGCGACTGGGATGCCGGTTTATGGGAGGAGGAACTTGAGTGGTTCACTGAACTACTCGATGGAACGCGAGACCGTATCATCGTGTGGCGCTTCGCTGGGAATAGCTATATACGTTTTACGATCGGCGAAGGCGCCTAACGTTTCCCCCTGCGAATGGGCGCCGGCGAATCCGGGAACGTATCCGACAAACAAGCCCGTGTCCGGACAGCGTTCGATCACAGGCGTAAAAGATCGCATGGTTGCCTCCCTCAGCGTCTTCTCCTGATTATACCGTGGCGTGTTGCGGTTCGCCGGGAATGCTTGGCACGCCTACACCTGCACTTCGACCTCGCGGATCTCTGCATCCCGCATGCGATCATCCAGGGCGGCCAGATACTCGCGAATGGCGTCCTGGATGTTGGCCAGTGCCTCGTCTTCCGTGTCGCCTTCGGACCAACAGCCGGGGAGAGCCGGGACGGAGACGCTAATTCCTTCCTCAGTGCGGTGAATCGCAATCTCGTACTTCATAATAACCTCTCTGCCTGTGAGTATACTCCACGTCGAAGCCGGCGACATCCTGGCCTCGAAGTCCCGGCGGCGGCGGTTGGGGCGCGTGAACAAGAGCGACGCAGAGCAACAGCGCACCGATCAAGATGCTCCCGGCGCCAGCCGGTGGGAGCTTCCCTCAATCCACCCAACGCCGCTCGCGCCGCGCACGTTCCGCTCGCAGCCGCCGGCGCCGAGGCGCCGGCGGCTGCGAGCGGGAAGAGCGACTGGGGCGCCGCGGTGCTGGGCGACTTGAGGGAAACTCCCGGCCGGCTGGCGCCGGGGGCTTCTCAACTTTGGCCCGGCCATTGTTCGCGTGTCGCGGTTGTTTCAACCGTTGCGACGCGGCGCTGGCGCAAGTACGATCACGGCGGCAATGCCCCCTCCCGCTGATCGCCGCGCTGGAATGAACGACGCCGAGAATCCTCCCGCCGATGACATCGTCCCGGACAACGTGATTCCGCCGGGGTCGTTGCCGCCGCTGAAGTACAAGGACCTGCCCGAGCCGATTCCGTTGCGGCGGATGGTGGGGCCCAGCTTAATCCTCGCGGGTCTGGCTTTGGGGAGCGGCGAATTCATACTCTGGCCCTACATCACGTACAAGACGCAGTTCGTCTTCTTCTGGGCGTGCATCGTCGGGGTGGCGACGCAGTACGTGATCAATATGGAGATCAGCCGCTGGACGCTGGCCACGGGGGAAAGCGCAGTCACGGGGTTCATTCGCCTGAGCAAGTGGTTCGCCTGGGCGCTGCTGGCGTTTAATCTTCTGCCGTGGATCATTCCCGCCTGGGCGAAAGGCGCCGGGCAGATCGTGAGTTGGCTGATCTGGGGCCCGCAGTTGGATGCCGAGGGGGACCTCGTCGCGCTCTATTCGGCGCCGCTGGCGATCTTCAGCCTGTTTGCGTGCGGCGTGATCCTCACGCTCGGACCGGTGATCTACGAGACGATCGAACGCGTGCAGATGCTGCTGGTGACGCTGATCGTCGTGCTGGTGATCGGCCTGACCGTGTATCTGGCGCTGGGCCGGCCTGATGCGGTTTGGGAGCAGCTCACCTCGACGGTCACCTTCGGCGCCCCGCGGTTCGTGCCGGAGATGACGGAGGACATCACGCCCGCGCTGCTCTTGGGAGCGCTCGCCTTCGCCGGCGCCGGCGGGACGCTCAACCTGGGGCAGAGCAACTACGTGAAGGAAAAGGGTTACGGGATGGGCCGCTACATCGGCCGCATCACCAGTCCCATCACGGGTCGGGAAGAGCCGGTCACTGAGTTCGGCTACCACTTTCCCGCCACGGCCGAGAACCTCGCCCGCTGGCGCGTCTGGTGGCGGCGGGCGGGGATGGAGCACTTCCTCAACTTCTTCGTCACCTGCGTGGTGTGCCTGGTGATGCTCTCGCTGATCAGCTACATCCTCTTCTACGACGCCGAAGGAAATCCGGTGGCGGGCACCGAGCGGGAGGATCTCGGCTTCGTCTGGGATGAAGGGGAGCGGCTGGCGGAGCTGATCGGCCCGACTACAAAGCTCGTGTTCCTGGTGATGGGCGTGGCGATTCTGTTGACCACGGAGTTCGGCGTCCTGGACGCGGCCAGCCGCATCTCGTGCGACCTGGTAAAGGTGGCGTGGCTCCGCGAGAGCGGCTTCTGGAGCGAGAGCCGGCTCTACTACGCCTTTCTGTGGGGCATGATCCTGCTGGCCACCGCGATTCTGCTCTTGGAGACGACCGGCAGAAATCTCGGCGCCTTGTTTCTCTTTAAACTCACATCGGCGATGAACGGCGGCGTGATGTTCCTGTACTGCGCCGCGCTGTTGTATCTGAATACCCGCTGCCTCCCTCCGGCGGTCCGCATGTCCCGCTGGCGGCAGGCGGCGATGCTCTGGGCCGTTCTTTTCTTCGGCTTTTTCGCCGTCTGGGCGGTATGGAGCGTCACGGCGGGGATGCTGCGATAGGGCGCCGAAAAATCGCTCAAAAACTGCTCTTGCCGCAAATCCGGAAGGTCGTATACAAAATGACCGTGGCGTTGTGATGGAGACGGATCTCCACGCATGCCCTTCTGATGCGCCCCGGCACGGACGCCGAACACGCCCCCCACACCGCGTGCAGTCGCAGCCGCGCCCTCGCGCCGGCTGCGGGCTTGTCCTTGGTTCACCAGCGCCGCCGGCGGCCTGCCGCCTCCGCGCTATTTCCTTCCTGGCGGAAAGGAGTCCTGGCGATGTTAGTGCTGGCTCGTCATGAGAATGAAACGATTGTGTTTCCCAGCCTCGGGGTCACGGTCGAAGTGCTGCGGATTCGAGGCGGCTCCACGAAAATCGGCATCGAGGCGCCGGCGGACGTCCCGATCAAACGCGGCGAACTCTTGGGGCTGAAGTCGCTGCAGTTCACGGCCGACGAGCCGTCGCCGCCGGAGAGGCTCCGGCGTCTGCGACAGGCGGTGCGCCGCCGTCTGGACGAGACAGCGATTCAGCTCAACGACCTCCACCGCCAACTGGAGGAGGGGGACCGCGAGCAGGCGGAAGAGGCGATCCTGCGAATCTTCCGCGAGCTGGAGTCGCTGGAGCGCGAGGCGTTTGACGACCTTCGCCAAGGCGCCGGAGGGAAGGAGCCGTCGCATTCGCGACTTCCGCGGCATGCGTTGGTAGTGGAGGACGACCGCGACCAGCGGGAGCTGATGGCGGGCCTGTTCCGCTTGAGCGGCTACGACGTGACGACCGCCGCCGACGGGGCCGACGCCCTCGACTTCCTCTCGCTGCACGCGGCGCCCGACGCGATCGTGCTCGACATGCGGATGCCCCGCTGCGACGGCCCGACGATGGTCCGGCAGATCCGCTGCGATCCAAAGTTCCGCGGCGTGAAGCTCTTCGCCGTCAGCGGCGCCGAGCCGGGCTCGCTCGGTGTGAAGCTCGGTCCCGAAGGCGTTGATCGCTGGTTCCCCAAGCCCGTCCAACCCGAGCAGCTACTCGAAGAAGTGACCCGCGTGCTGGCGAACCACTGACGAGGTTCATAGCATAGCGGGCGAAGGCGTGACCGCCGCGATGGCTAGCGGATGGTGGTAGTGGCCGAGGCGGGCACGACCCCCACGCCGCGGTTGATCTGCTGCTGCAGGGAGGCGATCTTCGCCGCCACGCCCGGCTGCAGGTTGTCCAGGCTGTAGGCCCGCTGGTAGTCGGCCAGCGCCTGCCGGACATCGCCGGTCTGCTCGCGAATGCGGGCCAGGGCGGCCCACGCCCGGGAGCTGTTCACATCCATCTGCACCGCCTCTTCGAGATAGCGGCGGGCCGTGTCCGGCTCGTTGAACTCTTCGTACAGCCGGGCCAGCTCGATCCGCGGCTCGGGCGAGGTCGCATCCTTCTCGGCCCATCGCTTGAGCAGCGTGAAGGCCTTGTCCGAGCGGTTTGTCTCGACCAGGAGCACCGCCAGCGCGCGGTGGCAGTCGAGGTGCTCGGCGTCATGGTCGAGGCACTGGTTGTAGAGCGTCTCGGCTTGCTCGTAGTACTTGTCGGCCTCGGCGCCGACCGTCTCGGCCTGGGCCAGGAGCGACTC
>JAHWKS010000604.1 GCA_019347795.1 Planctomycetota bacterium
TGCTCGACAGCGGCTGGGGCGGCGGCAACAACATCGGCGCCATCGTCCGTATGCGGCCGAACCCCGGCAACCTGCCGCCGGGCATTTGCGAAGTGCGGGCCGAGCCGGAAGGGCTGCGGGTCGAGTTCACCGCGCCAGTGGACCGACGCCGGGCGGCGGACAAGGCGAACTATTCGCTGGAGTCGTACACCCGCATCTCCACGCCCGCCTACGGCGGCGATGACAAGAACCGCCGCACAGAGACGATCGCGTCGGTGGAGGTCGCCCCCGACGCCGCTTCCGTTTTGCTGCGGCTGGGCCAGTGGCGGGAAGGCTACGTCTACGAACTTCACCTGAGAAACTTCGCCAGCAAGGGGCAGGAGTTCTTCCCGGCCGAGGCGCACTATACGCTGCGCCGCGCTCCTTCTTCGACTCCCGCCCAGGAAATCAAGTCGTCCCCCGGTAAGTCGCGAAGCGGGGTCCTCCATGACTGAGGTTACGCAGGTTCTTTTGTCGATGGAGCGGGGCGAGTCCGCCGCCGCCGAAAGACTTTTGCCGCTGGTGTACGATGAACTGCGGCGGCTGGCCGCCGCGAAGTTGTCGCACGAGGCGCCGGGGCAGACGCTCCAGCCGACGGCGCTGGTGCATGAGGCGTACTTGCGGCTGGTCGGCGCCGACGACGCCGTCTGGAGCAACCGGCGCCGGTTCTCGAATTCGCGGCGAGGGAGAAGACGAATAATCTTTCGCTTTTTTTGAGGCGCTCCGCGCCTGAATGGCGCATGACAGAATGAACGTCTAGGACGTTCCGGACTCCAACCGGGTTCTCTCCGGAGCACTGTCATGAGCAACCAAGCCGTCAACGTCGAATCGATCTTTCTCGAAGCCCTGGAGAAACCGACTCCCCAGGAGCGGGCAGTTTACCTTCAGACGGCCTGCGAAGGAGACCCGGCCCTGCGGCGACACGTGGACGCGCTGCTCAAGGCGCATGAAGCGGTCGGCAGCTTCCTCGAGGTCCCGCCGGCGGAAGTCGCAGCTCTGCAAGGCCGCGACAACCGAACTTCCCCGCAGACGCAGACGTTGGCCGGCGGCGGCGCCTCGCCCAGCGCGATGCATTCCGCGGAGCTTGACTTCCTTGGCCCGCCCCGACAGCCCGATCAGTTGGGCACGCTCGGTCCGTACGAGATCACAGAAGTGATCGGCCGCGGCGGAATGGGGATCGTGCTCAAGGGCTTTGATCCGCGGCTCAACCGGTTCGTGGCGGTGAAGGTGCTGGCGCCCGAGATGGCGAGCACTCCCAACGCGCGCAAGCGATTTGGGCGCGAGGCGACGGCCGCCGCCGCGGTGAGCCACGATCACGTCGTCACCATTCACGCCGTAGACGATTCGGAGCGGCTGCCGTACCTGGTGATGGAGTACGTCAACGGCATGTCGCTGCACGATCTGCTCAAGCGCAAGGGATCGCTGGAGCTGAAGGAGATCTTGCGGATCGGCAGGCAGGCCGCCTCGGGCCTGGCCGCGGCCCATGCCCAGGGACTGGTCCACCGGGACATCAAGCCCGCCAACATCCTGCTGGAGAACGGCGTGCAGCGCGTCAAGCTGACCGATTTTGGCCTCGCCCGCGCCGTGGACGACGTGGGCATGACGCAGACCGGCGTCGTGGCGGGGACGCCGGAGTACATGTCGCCCAAAGCAGGCGCACGGGGAGCACGTCGATCATCGCTCCGACCTCTTCAGCCTAGGGTGCGTGCTCTACGCGATGTGCACCGGCCGCTCGCCGTTCCGGGCGGAAACGACAATGGGGGTGCTGCGGCGCGTGTGCGAAGGTGATCCGCGGCCGATTCACGAGGTGAATCCCGAGATTCCCGAGTGGCTCTGCGGCGTCATCGACCGCTTGTTGGAGAAGAACCCCGATGACCGGATTCAGTCGGCCGAGGAAGTGGCGGACGTGCTGAGCCGATATCTGGCCCACGTCCAACAGCCGTACGTCGTGGCGCTGCCGCCGGCGCCGATGCGCCGTCGTCCGGTGTCTGGCGATCGCTACTACGACAACGCCAGCCTCGCGCCGCGGGCGGTGTGGCTGTTCCTGAGCGTCTCCCTGGGAATCGCCGTGCTGGGCATTTGCGGGGGCGGCGTTTTCGGCGTGGCGGCGTGGTGGTGGCGCCAGCCCGACTTCGCCTCGGCCGAGGCGAAGGGGTCCCTGATCATCGACGTGCGCGACCCCACGATCACCGAGATGTTCCAACTGAACGGCCAGCGCCGGCTCGAATTGCCTGACTATCTTTCGCCCGGGTTGTATCAGATCCTCTATCGCCGCGAGGGGCCTGCCCTGTACGAGGACGTGGCGGTGCGGATTCAGGCGGGCGAGACGCAGCGGATCGCCATTCCTTCGCGCGATGGGGCGCCGCCAATTTCCCCAGCGGCGCCCCCGCTTGCCGTATTGAAAGGATTCCATGGAGATCCCACGGCGGTCGTCTTTGCCCCGGACAGTCAGACATTGGTTACGGGCGACCGCGTCGGCTTTCACCTCTACAGCATCCCCGACGTGCTGTTCTCGCGACTCGACGGGATGCGGCCGATTCACAAATAGCCGGCGCCTGGACGACGGACTCTGAAGCGAAGGCCCTGTGGTTCAGCTTGGCGTCTGCGAGCCGCGAAAGCCCCGCGTAAGCTTAAACAGGCCGTGCGGGCAACCCGTCTTGCAGCAACTCTAGCCGCGACCTAGACTGATTTTTTCAGTAATCCCCTGTAGCTCAGTTGGTAGAGCAAGCGGCTGTTAACCGCTGGGTCGTAGGTTCGAGTCCTACCGGGGGAGCTTTTCCTTTCTTGCCGCCGCGTTTTGTAAGCTGCTCAATATCAAGCACTTAGCAAAACGCCTCTGTCGGCGGCCCCGGTCCCCAACGGCGAATTTCGGCCGAGTGGGGACAAAATGGGGACAGCCGTGCGTTTGCGTTGGGTTTGCGTCGCTGGTTCTTTCCGCAACCCTAGGAAAGAATCGCACGTATGGCTTCCCTCGAACAGCGCGGCGACAGCTACCGCATCGTCTTCCGCCATGCCGGCCAGAAGTTCACCCGCTCGCTCAAGACCAGCGACGCCAAGCAGGCCGGGGCGATGCTCTCGCGCCTGGAGGACAACCTCCGCCGCGTAGAGCTCGGCAGCCTCTCGGCGCCGCTCGGCTGCGACGTCTGCACGTTCCTGCTCTCCGACGGCCGGCTCGACCAGCGGCCGCGGCCGAAGCATCTGATCCGCACGCTCGGCAAGCTGCTCGATGAATACCAGGCGCGGCTCCCGGAAAACAGCGTCGAGCCGACCACGCTCCACTGCCTGAAGATTCACATCGGGCACTTCAAGCGGGTGCTCAAGGCGAGCTGCCCGCTCGATTCGCTCTCGCTCGCCACCTTGCAGCGCTACGTCGATACGCGATCGAAGGCGACGGGCCTCCGCGGCAAGCCGCTCAGTGCCAGCACGATCAAGAAGGAGATCGCCACGCTCACCACCGTCTGGACCTGGGCGCAGCAGCACGAGCACGTCGATCGGCCGCTGCCTAAGAAGGGGCTCCGCTACCCGAAGACCGACGAGCGGCCGGCGTTCCAGACGATCGCCGAGGTGGAGCGGAAGATTGAGCTCGGCGGCCTGTCGGAGGCGGAGATCGCCGACCTCTGGGACGCCGTCTATCTGACGCTGCCGGAGATCGACGAGCTCTTGGAGCACGTCCGCGCGCACGCCATGCACCCCTTCCTCTACCCGATGTTCGCCTTCGCCGCCCACACCGGTGCCCGGCGGAGCGAGATGCGGCGCTCGCAAATCCACGACCTGGACCTCGATGCCAGGCGGGCGATCATCCGCGAGCGGAAGCGCGTCCGCGGCCGGCACTCGACGCGACTGGTGCCGCTCTCGCCGTTTTTGATGGACGTGCTGCGACAATGGCTCGCGAAGCATCCGGGGAGCGTCTACACCTTCCCGATCGAGCAGGTCGTGCCCAAAAGCCGCAAGCGCCGCCCCTCGCCGCAGGCCCTCACCTGCGAGGAGGCGGGCCATCACTTCCAACAGGCCCTCCTTGGCTCGAAGTGGGAGAAGCTCCGCGGCTGGCACGTCTTCCGCCATTCGTTCTGCTCGAACTGCGCCTGTGCCGGCGTGGACCAGCGGATGATCAACGCCTGGGTCGGCCACCAGACCGAGGACATGGTCCGCCGCTATCGTCATCTCATCCCCGACCAGCAGCAGGACGAGATCGGCCGGGTGTTTAGCGGTGGGCCGCGGCCTCGGTTCGGAGTGGTCGCCGAAGAGCCGGAGGACAAGACGGCGGCGTCGGCATGAGCTGCGGCCAGAATGCTGCGTGAATCGGCGGCAGCATCCCAAAGAGCGGCCCCAGCAAACTAGGCTGGGGCCGAATGTTCAGTAATCCTCCGGGAGGAGCACCGTCGTGGCGGA
>JAHWKS010000605.1 GCA_019347795.1 Planctomycetota bacterium
GCTCCAGCGATTGTCCTCGCACAAGATGGTGACCTTCGCCAGGTGCGTCCTGCGCGGCGCGGCGGACTCGGCGGCGTAGCGGAACCAGGGCTTCGTGTCGTCCAGGGCCGACTGGATCCGCTCCTCGTCGCCGTCGAAGCCGCGGGCAATCGACGGTCCCACGTACGCCCGCAGACCCGGCAGCCCATAATCGCCCGGAGAATAGCCCTGCGACGGGTCGCCATCCGCCACGCCCGCCTGGCAGGTCATGCAGACGGGTTTATTGTCGAGGAACGACTTGATCGGCCCCGCGACGCCGGTCATCCAGATCACGGCGGCCTGCCCCAGCGCCGCTTCGCGGCCCTCGCCCATTCCGAACAGGCAAGCGTCGAGCACTTCGTCATCATGCTCGTGCAGCGTCGTCAAGACGTGGGCGTGGACCATACCTTTCTCATCGGACGGCTCCGCGTCGTCCAGCTCCGCCCGCAGTGTGACCCGGCCGTCAAAGAGCTGCAGCCCCTCATCGCTGCGGCGGGTCCAGCCTCCCAAATCGCCGCCATGCCCGACCACGCCCTCCTCGATCATTTCCAGCAGACGTCCCGCGTCGGACATGAATGGCGACTCCCCGATAAGATGCTTTAGACCGGATTCGAGCAGGAAGTGATGCGCCGGTCAAGAAGTTTTCTGGCGGAGCGCCGCGCGGCGGCGGCGCGTGTACAATCGCAGCATCGTCGTCGCAAGGTTGATTCGTTTCTCGTTCCTCGGATGCTCCTCATGCACTCGTCCCGACAATCACGGATCTCCCGCAGTCGTCTCCTCACTCGCCGCCGGTTTCTCGGGCAAAGCGCGGTCGGCGTGGTGGGGACGATCGGCTGTCCCGCAATTCTGCACAGCGCGGCGCCGAACTCGATGCTGCAGGTCGCCGGGATCGGCGTCGGCGGGATGGGAGGCGCTACGCTGCGGAACGTCGCAGGGCATGCGAAGGTGAAAGTCGTCGCGCTGTGCGACGTAGACGGCGGCTATCTCGACCAGGCGGCCAAGGCGTATCCCGACGCTTCGCGGCATAACGACTGGCGCGCGATGCTCACCGGTCACGCTGACCGGTTCGACGCAGTCACCATCGGCACGCCCGACCACATGCATGCCGCGCCGGCGGTCGTCGCGCTGCGGGCAGGGAAGCACGTTTATCTGCAAAAGCCGATGGCCGGCACGCTGCACGAGTGCCGCGTCATTACCGAAGAAGCGGCGAAGCGCGGCCTAGTGACGCAGCTTGGAAACCAGGGCCGCTCCAGCGTCGAGAGCCGCCTCACCGTGGAGCTGCTGCGGAGCGGCGCCATCGGCAAGATCAAGGAAGTCATCCTTTGGGAGAACAAGCCGCTCAACTGGTGGCCGAAGAATACCGAGCTGCGAAAGCCGGGCGACAAAATCCCCGCGGGCCTGGATTGGGATCTGTGGCTGGGGGTGCGCCAGCCCCGGCCGTACCTGGAAGACACCTATCATCCCAAGAACTGGCGGGCGTGGTTCGATTTCGGCGTGGGGGAGATGGGGGATATGGGCTGCCATCACTTCGACATCACGTTTGACGCCCTCCGGCTCACGGCCCCGCTCCGCGTGCGGCAGACGACGCCCGGCAGCAGCGGAGAGCTGTGGGGCAAGCGGCGGATCGTCGAGCTTATCTTCCCCGGCTCGGAACTCACCAGCGGCGACACGGTGAAGCTCACCTGGCACGACGGCGATCTTCGCCCCGAAGCCTCCCGCATTGCGCTGCCCAAAAACGTGAAACGGCTGCCCGAGTCCGGCACGTTTTGGATCGGCGAGCACGGGAGCATCTTCAAGAATTACCGGGGCGGCCGGCCTGTCGTGCTGCCTGAAGACCGCTTCCCCGCCGAAAGATATCCGGCCGATCCGGCGCCGCAGGATCACTACCACGATTGGGTGAACGCGATATTCGAGTCCCGAAAGGCCTGCGCCGACTTCAGCCACGGCGGCCCGCTCACCGAGGCGGTGCTGGTCGGCGCCATGGCCGACCGCGTCGCCGGCGAGTGGCTGGAGTGGGACGGCCGGTCGCAGACGTTCACCAACAGCCAAGAAGCAACATCCCTCGTCCGCCGCCCGTACCGCGAAGGCTGGCAGGTCGAGGGGCTCGGCTGATCATCTTCGCCCTCGCCACGACAGCCTTGCCGATATGTCGGCTCGCCGCCAGGTGATGTAGAATCTGGTGCATCTGCTCCGTCAATTGCGGCTCTTGTGCACGTTTGGCTGCAAATCCCGCTGGAGATTCGCCTGATCCTGCTCTTTGCGGCGGGCGTGGTCGTGGGCGGGCAGGTGAATCGGGCCGTCTATCGCTGGGCGTGGAATCCGCGGCCGATCGGACCGTGGTCGCCGCCGCATGAGAAGGCCCCGCCCCGCCGGTGGAGCGACCGGCTCCCGGTGATTGGCTGGTGGGGACTCCGCCGCGAAGTGAAGCTGCACGGCCGCGGCTACTGGATTCGGCCGATGTTGCTGGAGTTGGGGCTCGGCGGAGTCTTCGTCTTGCTGTACTGGTGGGAGATGCAGGGGCGGCTTTATCCGCCTGCGACTCCGCCGCCCTTTCCCCTCCACGACCTCCAGGTCCAGTATCTGAGCCACGTGATCCTCATCACGCTGATGACGATCGCGACGTTCATCGACTTCGATGAGAAGACAATCCCCGACGCGGTGACCGTGCCGGGCTTGCTCATCGGACTAGCACTCGCGGCGCTGTTGCCGAAGTCGCACCTGCCCGTCGTGCAGTTTCCTCCGCTGGCGGCGGGGCCGGTTTTCGAGAATCTCCGGCTCACCTCGCCCGCGCCGTGGCCGGCGGAGTTGAATTCGGAGACGCGATGGCTGGCGGCCGCCGTCGCGCTTTACCTGGCGTGGGCGATCGCCGTGACGCCGGCGACGTGGACCAAGCGGCGCGGCGTCATCAAAGCCTGGGGATATTGGGGGGCAAGCATGATTCGCCACCGCACGATCTGGCGGCTGGCGGTGCTGGCCGCCGTCGGCGTTCCGCTCGTCGTCGGCGCGTGGCTGGCCGGCGGGGCGCGATGGGAGGCGATGCTTTCGTCCCTGGTGGGCATGGCGTTCGGGGGCGGGCTGGTGTGGGCGGTGCGGATCATCGCCGGCGCCTCGCTGGGCAAGGAAGCGATGGGCTTCGGCGACGTGACGCTGATGGCGATGATCGGCGCCTACGTCGGGTGGCAGCCCTCGCTGTTCGTCTTTTTCCTGGCGCCGTTTCTGGGAATCCTCTTCGCCCTGGTGCAGTTGATCTTCACCGGGCGTTCCGACATCGCGTACGGACCATACCTGTGCGCCGCCACGCTGTGTCTGTTTGTCGGCTGGGGGCGCATCTGGACCGGCTGGCTCGACGGCATCTTCGCGATGGGCTGGTTCGTGCCGATCGCCCTGGCCGTCTGTCTGGGGCTGATGGGGCTGATGCTGATGGCCATTCGAGTATTAAAATCGCTGCTTTTCCGCGATGCCTGAGCCGCAGGGCAAGGCGCCGCTCCGTGGAAAAAGTGTCGGCAAAAAAATGTTGCCGGAAAGCAGTGTCTACATCTCGGGCGAGAGCCGATAGCGGCGGATTTTGCGATCGAGCGTGGAGCGCTCGATCCCCAGGATGGAGGCCGAGCGGCTCTTGTTCCATTCGCAGAACTTGAGCGTCGCCAGAATGTGACGCTTCTCCAACTGCTCCAGCGATTCCGGCTCGGAGGACGGCGTCGCCGCGGCGGGCATTTCGCCGGAGTCGCTGGACGTGGCGAGATTCGAAAGGGCCAGGTCCTCGAGGCCGATGAACTCGCCGCGTCCCAACACCACGGCCCGCTCCACCACGTTCTTCAACTCGCGCACATTGCCCGGCCAGCGGTATTGCTGGAGGAGCTTGAGCGCATCGGGACTGAAGCCGCGGAAGCGGCGCCCCGTTTCCGCGTTGTAGCGGGCCAGGAAGTGGTTGGCCAGGTCCAGCACGTCCCCAGGCCGGCGCCGCAGGGGCGGGATGGTCAACTCCACCACCCGCAGGCGGAAGTAGAGATCCCGGCGGAACTCCCCTTTGGTGACCTCGCGCTCCAGGTCGCGATTGGTGGCGGCGATCACCCGCACGTCCACCTTGATCGCCTCGCTTCCGCCGACGCGCTCGAAGGCGTGCCCTTCCAGCACGCGGAGAAACTTGGCCTGGATCGAGGAGCTCATCTCGCCGATTTCGTCGAGCATGAGCGTCCCCTGGTGCGAGGCCTCAAACTTGCCGATCTTTCGCTCGGTGGCGCCGGTGACGGCGCCTCGCTCGTGGCCGAACAACTCGCTCTCCAGGAGCGACTCCGAGAGCGCAGCACAGTTCAAGCACTTGAACGGGCCGTTCTTTCGCGGGCTGGAGTAGTGAATGGCGCGGGCCACCAGCTCCTTCCC
>JAHWKS010000606.1 GCA_019347795.1 Planctomycetota bacterium
CGTCAGAGGCCTTGCTGGGCATGTTAGAGGATCGGTCAGGCCGCCAACTACGACCCCCCCCCCGGCGGAAGCCGGATTTTTCTCCACGGACCCCCGCTCAGGCCAGCAGCACCTCCGCGCCGCGGCCTTGTTGGATGAGGGGGATGTAGGCGTCCAACACGCGGTCGGTTTCGGGGTCGGTGAGATCGACCGTTGCGCGGCATTCGGCGGAGAGGTAGGCGGCCATCGTGAGGCGGACGATCTGCAGGCCGTACCGCCAGTCCAACATCGCGGGGCGATTGTTGAGGAACGATTCGACCGCGTTGACGTTTTCATCGGTGTAGCCGAGCACGTCCGGCTCGTTAGGCTGCACCACCAACAGGCCCCGGCTGGCTTGTGATTTTTCCAGAGCCGTCTCCGTATCGGCGGCGCCGGACGCGGCCGCGTCGCCGATGAACACCTCCAGCGGCGAGCGGAGCGTGTTCATGTCGAAGGCGTAGCCGGCGCCGATGCCGTCGAGCGAGAGCCGCAGCCCGACCTTGTCGAACATCCAGGAGACCGTGAACTGGCTCTTCACGAGCTGACCGGTCTCCGGGTTGCGGAATGTGGTCACGCCGGTGGCGAAGTCCTCGGCCGGCGTCTTGCCGTAGTCCACGCCGTGCGTTTTGAGAAGCTGCTCCCGCCACCGCGGCTGTCCCCACTTGAGGAGCGAAAGGTCGGCCGAGATGGAGACCGGCTGGAGGAAATCGACCGGCTTGCCCGGCGGGGTGAGGGCGTACCAGCCGACCGCCAGGCAGTGGCAGCCCATGTCGCTCATCACGCCGCCCCCTTGCTGCACGGGATCCCAGAACCAGCCGCTGTGCGGCCCGGCGTGCTCTTCGCCGGAGCGCGTGAGGACGGGCGGGCCCATCGCCTCCATCACCGGACGAAGCTGCCGCAGTCCCGCCTGGACCGAGTTCATGTGAAGCTGGTTCTCGAAGAAGACATGCGGCAGCCCGGCGTCTTCCACCAGCTCCAGCATCCGCCGCCCTTCGGCCGTGTTGCGGGCAAGCGGCTTTTCGCAGATCACCCCCTTCAGCTCGGCGCCCGACTTCACGGCGTCGCAAATCTCCTCCACGTGCGCAACGCGGGCGAAGTTGGGAGCGAAGATCGCCGCCACGTCCACGTGCGGGATCATCTCGCGGATGCTGTTGTAGACTTTGCCTTCGCCCAGCCCTTCCTGCCGCACCCGCTCCGCCAGCTTTTCGGGCCGCGTGCGAGAAACCAGGCCGGCCACCTCCACGCCCCGCACCTGTCGCAGCGCCCGCAGGTGAAACGCGGAGACGAAGCCGCCCCCCACAATCCCATATCGCAGCGTTTTCATGATGCGCTCCCAAAGTCAAACCGACTCGGCCGCCATCCGGTGTGCGTGATTATAACGAAGCCGGCGACAAGGTGTGGTTTACCGGCCGAACACCGCCGCCGCCTGCTGCACGAGGATTGCCTGGACCCATTCATCCGTAGTGATGGTCAGGTGAGAGCGTGTTGTCATCAGGCCCAGCGGATCGTTTTCTTCCAGGTTCACCAGTTGGACGAACGTTCCGGGCGACTCGGTCCGCACGGGGTTGCCGCGCATGATGGAGTTCCAGGACTGCAGCACCTCCGGCCGATAGGCGACAAAGCAATAGCGGACGTTGCCGGGAACCGGTTCAAAGAACGACGGATCAAGCAGGATGATCGCATCCACGCAAACGCCATGCTTGGCCAGACCCTCGGACGCCCGCTTGACGCCTCCGCCCCCGGTCGCGTAGCCCATGAGTACGATCGGGCATCGATTCCCCGCGGCGCGTCGCTCCAGGATACGCTGCGTGGCGATGTGCGCCGCCGAACTGCAGGAGACGGTCGAAGAGATGCCGCGAGCCGCGAGCCGCTGTTGCCAGCGATCGCTGCCCGGCATGTATCCGCCCAGCCCGCGGAAGATCTCGACGTGAGGGTGATGCCGCACGCACGGCGTCGCGGACGGAGCGCAGCGCGTCGTCGTGTGCAGCGCACATCCCGGCAGCCCCCACATCGCCATCAGAACCAGGTGTCCCACTGGCAGGAGCATGCCGCGAGACAGTAGGGAGGCGTTCGAATCCATGAGTCCTCCACGGCGCCAGCGAACGTCGACACGATCGTTTGATCGGCGAAACCGACCGAGGAAGACCTATCCATATTCCGCCGCGACCGGTTATGCGGAGAAGATTGCCGAAACCACTTCGCGCGGATTCTTCCAGATGTGTGGTCGAAAGCACGCAAAACAGCTTCAGGCCGGCTTCATCCGGCCAGTGTCTGCCACCAGCTTTAGCTGGTGGAACGGCGGCAACTAACTTGCCTTTATCTAGCCGGCTTCAGCCGGGCTTCTCGACCGATTCGCCTGTTCGACCCCACGCTCGCCCTTGCGGCTAAAGCTTTTCGAGAAGCCCGGCTGAAGCCGGCTCCTGTGCTTCCCAGAGTAAGTCGAGGTTGGGCCCGCGGACCACCAGCTAAAGCTGGCGGCAGACACCGGCCGGCTGAAGCCGGCCGTATCGTGGCGGCGACCGGCCCTACGCCGCCACGTCCCGCGGGAAATCGCTGGGGCGTCGCTCCGCTCCGCCGCCAGCCACACTGCGCCCGCGTCCCGCTGAGGTTGACGCCCCCGCCTTTCAACGTCAACGCCCATCCGCCGAGCGGCCAGACCGCTCAGCCCCAGGAATCGAGCCAGCAAAAAATCCCGACGCTCCAACACGGCGCCAGCGGCGGCTGACAACCCGCTGAAGTGCAAAATCTACCCTTTGCATGGACGGATACGTAGGGCGTCGCATTTCTTCACTTTGGCGAAACTTACGGAAGCGGGTTAAACTAGTTGATCCAAGAGATTGCCCGACCGTTTCCGGCTGAAAGGTGGTTCGTGACCGGCTACGTGAACTGCCCGCACTGCCGGACATCGCTATGGGACGACGGCACATTAGCGGGCCAAGAGTGCGAGTGCCCCCACTGTCGCGGGCGCATGTACTTTCCGGGAGCTGTGACGCCAGCTCAGTCGTTCGGCTCGGGCCCCGCGGCTGTCCACCACGTCGAGCACCACTACCACGGTGCGGAAAAGTCACCGGGCGTCGCAGCCGTACTATCGTTTTTGTTCCTGGGGCTCGGACAGGTATACAACGGGCAATTCGGCAAGACTCTGCTATTCTGGCTGGGCGGGTTGACCGTCGTTCTCCTGCCCGTGATGTGGATTTGGTCGATCGTCGATGCCTATAGCAGCGCAGAGCGTATCAACCGACGCGCGCACCGGCGACGACGGTGAGACCCGCGACCTGCTCCCCCGCACTTGAAGGAGGGCGCCGCGATGCCGATCAGCGGTAAGACGACGTCGCTATCGGCCTGTCAGCGCGTGGCTGAACTGTGGGACCAGGTGGTCGCAGACTTCCTGCGAGGAGAAGCAACCACCGTTCGACCGCCGCTAGATCGATGGTTCCGCGCCTACTCGGGGCGCGGGCGAGGGGCGGTCGATCTGAGATGCTTCCCCGAGCCCTACCTTGGCGACATCCTGGGATCGCCGCGAGCCGCCATCCTGGCGCTCAATCCCGGCGCCAGCGCACCCAGTTTCCAAGCTCCTGACGGAGTCTTCGCTAACGAGATACGTATCATGGGCTCCTACCGAAAGTGGGCCAAGTCTTGGGCGTATCTCCGGGAGCCATGGGGGTACAACGGCCATCATCAGCGACGAATGTCGTTCCTGCGACGTTGGTTCGGAGACAACGACTTCCAGCCTGACGAGCGCATCGACTTTGAACTCTATCCGTGGCACTCAGGAAAAATCACCGGCGCGATGCGACCCGAAGCGGGAATCATCCGTGATTTCGTCTGGGAACCACTCAGGGAGCTTGGGGTTGAATATATCTTTGCTTTTGGCCGTCCGTGGCTTAATCTTCTGAGCGAACTGCCTGAAATCAAGGTAGTCGATCGTATCGGGGACGGAGGACGGTCCTATGCGACAAGCATGAAACCAGGATCCCGCATCGCAGTAGTGAAGGCGAACACACCTTCCGGTGCGTGGCTCATCATCGAAAAGCATTCCGGAAGTGCCGGCCCACCCGGTGGACCAGAAATCGAGATTATCAAACGGGAGTTGGGATTCGATTAGCCCGTGTTCCGCCGCCGCCTCACCGCCCATTGGCATGCACCATCTCCCAAAACGCCCTGCGCAGCCGTGACAGCGTCTTCGCGCGTTTGAAGCGGCGGCGGATGGAGAGGGTTATTTCTTGGGCCATGAGGAGGGCGAGGCTGCGGCCTTCCAGTTCGTAGGGGTCGCCTTCTTTATATTGCTGCTCCTCATGGGGGCGGCCTGTGGGGTAGCGGGTGTCGAGGAGCGGCGTCCAGCGCTGGTCGGGGTTGTGGTAGGGGAGCGTGAAGGGGA
>JAHWKS010000607.1 GCA_019347795.1 Planctomycetota bacterium
CGGCGCCCGGCGACAATTCGCCTTCCCGGCCGGCGCTTTCCACCGTCGCCAGCGTCTTTTCCCGATCAAAAGTAACCGTAGACATGACGGCTCCGTCTAGTATTTTCCTGATGCGAGCATTCAAGCATGGGTGCATCGTAACACCCATCTCCGCGTCCTCCAACGACGGCAATTTAGCCCGCTTTTTGGAGTTTGGCGGCGAAGACCGTGGGGTCAGCCAGCCCGAAGTTATCCAACTCCGCCCGCACCGCCGCCAGATGATGCTCGAAGACTTTCTCGGCCTCCGTCACCGCCAGCAACATCACGATTGCCCCGGTTGCGGCATGTTCGTAAACCCGCCCCGGCGGTTCGGTCCTGGCGGGTCGGCAGGCAAATCCCAGCGAACGAAGCACGCTATCCAACTGGCCGTAGGTGAAATCCGTCCGTTTCATCACAGTCGCAAGTCTACCGCACCGGCTCCCTGCCCAGCAATCGTCGCAGGAGGCCGATCTGGCCGGCGTGGAGCATCTCGTGGTGAGCGCAGAAGAAGAGGGAGCCGAGCTTCGTGTCGAACGCCACGTGCGGCTCGGGGACTTTGACTTGCAGCTCCTCCGGCGCCGCGGCGGGCAGCTCGACCATCGCCTGAGCATGGACGGCGTCGAAAACGCGGCGAATCTCCTCCACCGGCGGATACGCCGGGGGGTCGGCCTCGGGACGAGTCCCCTTGGTGAACAGGCGGAGGAACCGCTTCGAAATCAGGTCCTCATCCTCCGGCCGCTTGCCGCGCATGCGGACCATCGTCAGCATGTACTCGGCCATCGCCAGGTGCCCCATCTGCCACGCCAGATGCGTCACCCCCTCCTGCGGCCGCCGAAACCAATCGTCGTCACGGAGGCCCTCCAGCAACGTCCGCGTGTATGCACGGGCGGAGTCGATTTGCGTAATCGCGAGCGATAGATGGCCGGTTTCCATGATACCTCGGCGCCAGGTCATTCCGGTGTTGAGATGGTTGCGATGCGCTAGCAGCGCGCGGGCCGCTGACAGCATTCTAGCTGATCGCAAATCCAATGCTGCGCGCGGCATGCGTTCACGGCTGTTGAAGTCCGGGGAGCTTTGGGGGTTACGCCCGCTTTCTCGCTTTCTCGGCGAAATGTGTGCATTCGCTCGCTTCGCGCGTTACAATGCCGCGCGCCCTTCTTCTCACCCCCGTCACAAGGACATGGTTATGCAATCGCGCACTCGTCGTCAGTTTCTTGGAGAGGTCGGCCGGGGAATGGTGATCGCCGGAGTCGGCGCCTCCGTTGCTTCGGACTTGGGGCTGTGCTCCGCCTTCGGGGAGGAAGGCGCCGGGCGGATCGCGCTCGGCCAATGGCGCCCCTTGGTGGACCTGCTCCAGCAGACGCCGCTGGATAAGCTGCAGACGGTTCTGGTGGCGAAACTGCAAAGCGGCGAAGCGAACGTCGGGCAACTTGTCGCGGCCGGCGCGTTGGCGAACGCGGAAACCTTCGGCGGCGAGGATTACGTTGGCTTCCACACCGCCATGGCGATGCGTCCCGCGCTGGAGATGTCGAGCCAGATGCCGAAGGGGCGCGAGGCGCTCCCCGTGCTCAAGGTGCTCTATCAGAACACGCATCAGATTCAAAACAGCGGCGGCGCGAAGAAGCGGACGCTCAAGCCGACGGAGGCCGCATCCACGGCGCAGGCCAGCGGCCAGGCCTTGCGCGACGCCGGCCGCAAGCCCGACGTCCGCGAGGCGGAGAGAATCTTCGCCGCCCTCGCCTCGCAGCCGTACGAGCAGGCCTACAACGACCTGCACGACATGGTGCAGGATGACACGGACGTGCATCGCTTCGTGCTGGCCCATCGGGCCTACCGGCTGATCGACGTGGTCGGGCCCGACTTCGCCCACACAATGCTCCGCCAGTGCGTGCGCTACTGCTGCGATTCCGAGCAGGAGCGGCTTTCCCGCAATCGTCCCGAGCCGGAAGTGCGCTCGCTCTTGCCGAAGCTGATGGACCAGTACGGCCTGGTGGCCAAGAAGCTCGGCTCGCGCGAAGCCGACGACGCCTGGATGCTGCGGATGAGCGAGACCATTTACCGCAGCAACTCCAAGCAGGCGGCCGAGGCGGTCGCGGAGGCGCTGGCCGAAGGGATGGCGCCCGAGGCGGTGGGCGAGGCGATCTCGCTGGCGGCCAACGCCCTCGTGCTGCGGCAGCCGGATGACGGCAAGCGAATCCACGGCGCCTCCACGGGCGTGCACGCCTCCGACGCCATGAACGCCTGGCGGAACATGGCGCGAGTGGTGGACGATCGCCACGCCGCCGCGGGTCTGATCCTCGCCGCGTACTATACGGTTCGCAACACCTTCCCCACCGACCCGCTGCCGGCTGAGGCCGACCGCGAGCTGGTGAAGGCGACCGATCCGCAGAAGCTCCTGGCCGAAGCCGAGGAGGCGATCCGCGACAACGACCAAAGCCGCGCCGCGGCCGCGATCGCCATCTACGGCGAAGAGGGCCATCCGGTGCGTCCGGTGTTCGACCTGATGCTCCGCTACACCGTGAGCGAAGACGGCCGCCTCCACGGCGAGAAGTACTATCAGACGGTCACCGAGGAATTCGCCACGACCCGTCCCGCCCTGCGTTGGCGCCACGTGGTCGGCCTGGCCCGGGTGACCGCCAGCGCCTACGGCTTCAGCCGCGATGACAAGCCGGGCTTCCGCGCGCCGGGATATGAAGAGGCGTGCCGGTTGCTGAACGTCTAGGGCGGAATTGCAATCCAAACCGGATTCCGCAATAGTAGATGAACTCCCGCAAACCCGTAGTGCAGGCGGCTCGCCTGCACTCGTCGCGGAACAGGCGAGCGCCTGTTCTACGGATGCTCCCGCCTCGATTATCATGCCGCGCATCACCTGCCTCGCTGGCGTTCTGCTCCTTTTTGTCGTCTCCCGTCCAGCGCCCGCCGATGAGCCGAGCTTCTCCGTCCATGTGATGGCGGTGCTCTCGAAGGCGGGATGCAACATGGGCACGTGTCATGGGAACGCCAGCGGCAAAGGAGGGTTCAAGCTTTCGCTGCGGGGCGAGGATCCGGCATTCGATTACGACGCACTCACGCGCGATCTGGCGGCGCGGCGGATCGATCGCCTCACGCCCGAGGAGAGCCTGATCCTGCGCAAGCCGACCGGCAAACTGGCGCACGAGGGCGGCGTCCGCTTTCAGCCCGACTGGCCGGAGTACGAGACCCTGCGAGACTGGATCGCCGCCGGCGCTCCGGGACCGCGCGACAATGAGCCGCGAGCCGTCGCTCTCGAGGTGACGCCGAGCGAGCAGGTTGTCCCAGCCCCGGAGGATGCGGCGCCACTTCGCGTGACCGCCGTCATGTCCAACGGTGAGCGGCGGGATGTGACGCGGATGGCGGTTTATGAGCCGTCGAATCTCGCCGTCGAAGTGGATCGGGACGGCCTGGTGCGGCGAATCGACTTCAGCGAGACGACGGTGATCGCTCGTTTTCTCCATCTGCAGGCGCCGGCGTGGATCGCCTTCGTCCCCGAGCGGCCGGATTTCACCTGGAAAGCTCCGCCGCCGGCCAATCGCATCGATGAGTTGATCTTCGCCAAGATGCGTTCGCTGCGGATTCGCCCCTCGCCAATCTGCGACGATCACATCTTCCTCCGCCGCGCGTTCTTCGATCTGCTGGGCGTGCCCCCGACCGTCGAAGAAGCGAAGGCCTTTCTCGCTGACGACGCGCCGCACAAACGCGAGGTCCTGATCGACCGGCTCTTGGCCCGGCCGGAATTCGCCGAGCACTGGGCGCTGAAATGGTCCGACGTGCTGCGGAACGAAGAGAAGGTGCTCGACCAGAAGGGCGTTGCCGCGTATCACGGCTGGATCCGCGACAGCATCGCTCGAGGAAAGCCTATGGACCAGTTCGTCCGCGAGCTGGTCACCGCCCGCGGCAGCACGTACGAGAACCCGCCGGCCAATTACTACCGGGCCAACCGCGACGCATTCACTCGAGCCGAGACCACCGCCCGGCTGTTTTTGGGCGTGCGGCTGCAATGCGCCCGCTGCCACAACCATCCCTTCGACCGCTGGACGCAGGACGATTATTATTCATGGGCCGCCCTCTTCTCGCGGATTGACTACAAGATTGTCGAGAACAAACGCCGCGACGATCTCGACAAACATGAGTTCGTCGGCGAGCAGATCGTGCTGATCAAGGAGGAAGGCGAAGTCGAGAATCCCCGCACCGGCCAGACCGCGGCGCCGAAGCTGCTCGGGGCCGAGACGCCGAAGCTTGCGGCCGAGGACGACCGCCTCGCGCCGCTGGGCGAGTGGCTCGCCTCGCCCGATAATCGGCTCTTCGCCCAGGTGCAGGCGAACTTCGTGTGGTATCACCTGATGGGCCGCGGCCTGG
>JAHWKS010000608.1 GCA_019347795.1 Planctomycetota bacterium
TCGGCAAACGGTTCTTGTATGATGAAGTGTGGCTCGTCACAGATGTATGCCGGTGCCCGACTGGTATTTGGAAGGTCCTGAATCGGCAAGACCAGAGAGAGGCGTACTGTTACGCCGGCGTAACAGTACGGTCACGGTGGGGCCGTTGCTGCTGCACAATTTAGCCCATCTGCGGGATCTTGGCGGCCACGGCGAACTGGACGATCAGTATGAACTGGTCGCCTTGGATTTGCACGGCTGCGAATTAACCGATGACGATCTGGCGCCGGTCGATCATTGCCGGCAATTGCGCATGGTCAATCTCAGCAGCACAAGCATCGGCGACGCCGGCCTGGTTCACCTGCGCAATCTCAAAAACCTGCGCGAATTGTGGCTTACGGGGACGAGCGTCACCGACGAAGGACTCAAAGCGATTGCCGAGCTGAGCGAGCTCCGATCACTTACTTTGGCGCAGACGGCAATCACCGACGCGGGGATTGCCCATTTGACGTCGTTAGCTTCGCTCGAGGTGCTGCACGTTGGCGAGACGAGCTTGAGCGACATAGGCCTTCGTCACCTCCGCGGACTGAGCCATCTGAAGGAGGTCTATGTGACGCAGTCCCTTGTCACCACGGCCGGCGCCTCGGAATTGGCGGAGGCAATTCCCTCGGTGGAGGTCTTCGGCGGAGCGGATCCCCCCAAGCCCGTCGAGGACGTCGAGAGCCGGGTGCTGGGGTGATAGGCGGCTCGAATTGGGTCCAGTTTGGGCCCGACGAACTGGGCGAAGTCGTCGTTTGCAGCCGAGGACGCTTATGCTTCGAATTGAACATGGAGCGCAACGCCACTGCGGCCGGCGGCGGAGAAATGGCGCCTCCGTAAATCGGAGACAGCGATCAATAGGCACAGCCTGAGAACGCTCCATCTGCAGGACTCGCAGGTCCGGATCGGACGACACGAGCGACGCCGTGGACGCGGAACCTAAGCAGGCGCGGCTGAAGCGGATACTCTCGCGATACTGAGGCCGCCGCGAGGAGGCGGGCGGAAAAACTACTCCAGGTTCCTCAGCCATTCCAGCAGCACGGCGCCGACTTTTCCGAGGGATTCGGCGGAGCATTTATCCGGGGTGTCCCCGGTGGTGTGCCAGTAGGTGGGGCGGCCGGGGCGGGGGTAGTCGAAGTCGATGATGTCGCAGGTGGGAATCCCCGCGATGTCGTGCAGCTTGACGTGGTCGTCGTTCACCCAGTGCCTTTGCCGGGGGATGAACTCGCGGACGCCCAGGCGACGGGCGGTGCTCCAGATCGACTCGACCAGCGGCCGCGTGTCGGGCCAGGAGTAACTGTTCCGCTCGATGTATAATTCGAGGTCGCGGTCGCCCACCATGTCCAGCAGAATCCCCCAGCGGTAGCGATAGGGGGGCGGGTTGGCTGCATACTCGCGGGCGAAGTGCTCCGAGCCGAGGAAGTACGGATCGCGGCGGGCGTCGTAGACCAACTCCTCGCCGTCGAAGAAGACGAAGTCCACGCCGTAATTCATCGGAAGCTGCGGCAGGTGACGGCCCAGCTCGCACAACACCGCCACGCCGCTGGCGCCGTCATTCGCGCCGACGAACAGCCCGCGCCGCCGGGCGGGAATGGGATCATTGTCGGGATAGGGCCGCGTGTCGTAGTGGGCGCAGAGCAGGATCCGCTCCCGCGCGTCGGGGCGCCACTGGACGATCAAGTTCGCCATCGGCACGGCCCGCCCCGTGAGCGGATCGCGGGCCTGGAATTCCTGCTTCTCGACCACCGCCCCCAAGGCGGTGAAGTGCTCGACCAGATACGCCTGTTGCCGCTCCATCCCCTGCGAGCCGCTCAGCCTGCGGCCGAAGGCGCAGATGTCGAGCAGGTGCTGATAGGCGCGGCGGCCGTCGAAGTTCGTTTCTTCGCCCGACGGCTGCGCGGCTGCCGACGCGGCGAACAGGAACTGCCCCGCCAAGAGGCCGGCCGTGACGATGGCTCGGAACGCGGGCATCTAGTACTTCCCGTAGTGCTTGATCTGCTCCCAGTACTCGGAGAAGGCGCCCTCCTTCTGAAAGTTGGGATCGTTGTCCAGGTCGTGGCACTCCAGGCACTTCTTCTCGGCCTCGGCCAGCGGGAGCCGCATCTCTCGACGGAGCGCGGCGATGGCCTCGTCATCCAGGTCCAACTCGCCCATCTCGGCCGCCACGTGGCGCGAGCCGGGACCGTGGCAGTTCTCGCAGCCGTTGCCGTGCAGGTGGGCCGAGTCCTCCAAGTCGAGATAGCCGGACTTGTAAGGAAAGTAGCCCTGCGGGTCCCAGCCGGTCACGTGGCAGCTAAGGCATTCGGGATCGTGATGCCGGGGAATCTCGATCCGCTCGCCCGGATGCACAATTGCATCGGTCGCGTGGTGGTGCGGCGTGGTTTGCCAGATCTCATAAGCCTGGGTGTGACATTCGCCGCAGGTGGATGAGCCGACAAACTCATACCCGCTGGGGTGCTGGATCGGCCGCAGTCCCAGCCCCTCCAGGCCTTCGCTCTGGAGCGTGTCCTGGTACGCGGCGAGCAGCTTGAGCATGAAGTCTGAGTCCTCAAACCGCTTGTCCAGCGGCACGAGCTGATAGCGGTAGCGGTTCTCGGGATCGTCGTACACGCCGAGCAGGCCGGCGTGCATGCTCTTCTCGCCGACGACGATGAACTGCGTCTTTCCGATCTGCTCCGGCCGGGTGGGCGGATCGCCGAGTCCGACGGCGACGACGACCACGTCGAACTGCGGAAATTTTTCGGTGAGCGAGCGGGCCTCGTCCAGATCGGCGTGGGCCAAGAGCACCTGCAGATCGCAGCCCGCCGCCTCCAGCTCCGGCGCGACCTGGCTCAGCCCTTCCTCGGGCGACATCTTCACGACCTCATCGCTTTGCAATTTCTTGAGCCGCTCGCTGCCGAGAATCCCCGTGACGCCGATCTTCTTTCCCGCCGCCTCGATAATGCGATGCGTCTTCGTCAGTTCGTACAGCGAGGCGTTGGCGCACAGAAAGGGGCTGACGTATTCGCCGGAGTCGATCACGGACGCCATCAACTCGCCGGCCGAAAGCCGCAAGTCGTCCGGCCCCAGCGCCACGGCCTGGTAGTCCATCTTCTTCAGCCCCTCGGCGGTGACCTGAAACTTGATCTCCGCCTGCCGCCCGTAGCGCCGCACCTGATTGCCGGCGTCGAGTGGAACGACCTCCCAGCCCTTGTCCTGCAGTTGCTCGTAGAGCGTGTTGCGGCGAGCGAGGCCGCCCTTCTGGTTGGTCAAGCCGGCGCAGCCGCATGGCTCGATGTACCCATGTTGCCGGCCGGTGACCAGGAGGACGAACTCCGGTTTCGGCCAGTCGCCGAAAAGCGTCTCTTCCTCGGGCGGGGGAACGTGCGTCGCATCCGGCAAGGGGTCCGAATCGACCGGAGTGCCGTCGGGCTCATCTACGGCGGCAGCTTCATGCGCCGCATCGGTCGCGGGGACAGCCCTCGATTCTGTCGGCCGACTCGCCGGCCGGCTCGCGTTCTGCGGAGAGTTGGCGGGACAGCCCCAGGCTGCGATCAAAGCGACCGTCAAGAGCGTTGCGATGACGGTTGCGTTCCAGGTGTAGGTGGTTCTTCTCATTCTCGCCTCATCCCTGAGGGCCGCCTGAAAGTCGCGAAGCGTTTCCGGAAGAAACTATTCGATAATGAAACTCACGTCGATGGACACCGTCTCGACCTCGGGGTGAGTCGTCCTGAGGACAATTTCTCCCGCGGGGCGGCCCACGCCCAAGTAATCGCCTCGCGGGGCGTCCGGCGGAACGCGGACCGTCAGCGGAATCATGATCACGGCGCCGTTGTTGATCTCCCGCGGCTCACCCAAGATCGCCTCCAGCGAGCCTTTCGGCGTCACCTCGGCGACTTCCAACTGAACGTCGCCGCGATAGGGGCCTTTGACCATCACGTGCAACTGCCGAGACACTTCCTCGCCGGCGGGGATCGGTCCCAGCCGAAGTCGGTTGCGATCCGTCTCAAAGCCTGGCCCGATAAAGGAAAAATCTCCGACCACGCGCCCCCAGATGTCGGCCGTGATCGTCGGCACGTCGCTACGGTTCAGGTCGAGGCGGATTCTCTGGTTTATCGGCCCTAAAGGCAACCCGGATTTCGCCGTAACGGTCACCTTCAGACCCCCTTGGGCGTCAGGCTCCTCCGCCAACTCCTCGGAAGCGAGGGGAGTGAATTCGGCCTCAAATAATTCCGCGCTCTCGGGGTTTACGAACTGGTAGTCGGTGACTTCCAGCTCCTCGCCGCGATAGTCGTAAATCACGAGCGACTTTTCGTGACGCTCCCGCCCCGAGATGTTGCCGAACACGATGTCGTCGGGCCGGATCGGCACGCGGGTGAGGTCGACGCCAGT
>JAHWKS010000609.1 GCA_019347795.1 Planctomycetota bacterium
CGCAGTCGAGCACGACAAAGCAGTCGGGAGAGACGTGGCGGTAAATGTTGCCTTCTTCAGGATAAATCAGCAGATTGCCGGAAACGTAGACGCGCTCCCCGTGGTAGCGCCAGCGCAGCCAGTCGGCGATCCGAATCATCCACCATCGATGCAGGTCGGTTTCGCCCATCGGCAGGCCGTCGGACTCGGGATATTCAATCTCGGCTTTCTCAATCCGCAGCACGATCTTTCCCCTTCCACGAGGCGACAATTTCAACTGCGCCGAGTTCATTTTACGTGGTCCGGGGAACGGCAGCAAACAGCGGGTCCGTGAGAATGAGCAGAACGTTCGCGTTCGCTTTCGCTTTCCTAGTTGAATCGAAGGATTCGGTGGATCGCGATGGCCGTCCCCTTCGAGAACGCCCCCGACGAGTTGTACCGCAACGTTCCCGGCGCGCTTCAGTGAGCCGCTTATTCACCCATGCAGGTAAATGCTGCACTAATCACATTGGAGCAGCGCCAAAGCTGGGATTGCGGAATCCCTGATGCGCACCCATGGCCGCTGGCTGATGGAACAGAAGGCAACAGAGACGCTCCTTCTCCGTTTTCTCGGTTGCCTCCTGTTCGAAATTACGGGCGATCGCAAGGGAATTGCATCACGCCGCATCGCGCAGCAAACGGTAACCCCCTACGTGGCGATTTGCCTACGAGAGCTTTACATCTCGTCTAGAACAGCTCGAAAAAGCTCTCTTCGCCGACATGCGGCAAGAGTTTTCTCGCTACGGACTCCAACGTCAGGTTGCCGCGCAGGGGAATCCAATGTTCCCTGCCTCCCCGGTAACACCAGCGCTCCGCCGAATAGAGGCGTTCGTCTTCATCCGTGAGCGCAAACCGCAGCGTTGGTGAGTAGCGCGCGTGGCGTACCATCCAGTCCGCGTGCCCTTTTTGGGCTGCAGGCGACATATCCCCAACCAGCACCCCCAAGAATCGAATGCTCTCCGCGGGACTGACATCGCTCGAATACACGACCAGCGCGTCCCGCTCGATTTCGACAATCGTGGCAGAGTGGGCCAACTCCCTTGCCAAGCCGACGAGCAACTCGCGTTCGAATGGTTGGATTCGCGTCGGGCGAGTCTTGCGGACCGACACGAGCCCGTTCTCGGGACGTTCGTGAATCTCGTAGCCGTCGGGGAGTTGATCCACGCCGACGCCGGCGGATCGCTTCGAACAGTAATACTTCGGCTTTCCCGTCTTGGTTTTGCCTTGCAAAACGAAGTACTTGTCGCCGCGACGATTGGTGTATTCGAGAGCCATGAATCCGGCGCCGTGTTGGATTGATCGGTTCAATACTCATGATTCGAGCCGCGTTCGCCCAGGCCGGCGGCGCCTTGAAAGGTCTGGCGGACGGTGCGGTCGGCGATCTCCTGGCGGAGCTTTGCGACCGCCTGATCGAAGGACATCGGGCCTAGGTCGCCGTCAATGCGGTCGCGGACCGCGACCGTCTGGCCGGCCATGTCCTTCTCCCCCACGACGAACATGTAGGGGATCAGGCCGACCTGGGCCTCGCGGATCTTGGCGTTGATCTTTTCGCCGCGGTAGTCCCCTTTCACCCGCAGGCCGGCGTCGCGGAGGCGGCCCTCGATCTGCCGGCCGTACTCTTCCGACTTTTCGCTCACGGTGAGCACCCGCACCTGCTCGGGCGCCAGCCAGAGCGGGAAGGCGCCGGCGAAGTGCTCGATCAATACGCCCACGAACCGCTCCAGGCTTCCCAGCGGCGCGCGGTGAATCATCACCGGCTGGTGCGGATGATTGTCGGCGCCGGTGTACTCCAGCCCGAATCGCTCCTGGCTGGGAAGGTTGTAATCGAGCTGCACCGTGCCGAGCTGCCACTCGCGGCCAATGGCGTCGGTCACTACGAAGTCGGCCTTGGGACCATAGAACGCCGCCTCGCCCGGCTCGGGCTGGGCGTCGATCCTCAGGCTTTGGCAAACCTCCACGAGCGACTGCTGCGCCCGCTCCCAGTTCTCCGGGCTGCCGACGTACTTGTCGCTCTTGGGATCGCGGAATCCCAGCCGCACGCGGTAGTTGGTCAGCCCCAGGCTCTTGAGCACGAACTGCGTCATCTCCAGGCAGCCGCGGAACTCGTCGGCCACCTGATCCACCGTGCAGAAGATGTGAGCGTCGTCCTGGGTGAAGCCGCGCACGCGGGTCATGCCCGACACCTCGCCCGACTTCTCGTAGCGGTACACGGTGCCGAACTCCGCCAGCCGCAGCGGCAGCTCGCGATAGCTCCGCGGCGCCGACTTATAGATCATCACGTGATGTGGGCAGTTCATCGGCCGCAAGAGATACCGCTCCTCCTGCTCCATCACGATCGGGGCGAACTGGCTGTCGGCGTAGTACGGGTAATGCCCGGAGATCTCGTACAGCTCCACCCGGCCGATGTTCGGCGTGTAGACCCGCTCATAGCCGCGCCGCTCCAGTTCCCCTTTGACGAAGTCCTCCAGAAGCCCGCGGATCGTGGCGCCCTTGGGAAGCCAGAGGATCAAGCCCGAGCCAACGAGCGGGTTGATCGCGAACAGGTCGAGCTGCTTGCCCAGCACGCGGTGGTCGCGTTTCTTCGCTTCGTCGATGCGGCGGAGGTGCTCCTCCAGCTCCTTCTTGTCGAAGAAGGCGGTGGCGTAGAGCCGCTGCAGTTGCTTCCGCGACTGATCGCCCTTCCAATAGGCCCCCGCCACCGAGAGCAGCTTAAAGGCCCCGATGTGCGAGGCGGTGGGGACGTGCGGCCCGCGGCACAGGTCGAGGAATTCTCCCTGCCGATAGAACGAGAGCCGCGACTGATCGTGCAGCCCTTCTTCGATGTGCTCGATCTTATACTTTTGCCCCAGGTCTCGGCAGATTTGCAGGGCCTTCTCGCGCGGCTCGTCGAGCCGCTCGAACGGCTCCTCCTCTTTGACGATCCGCTTCATCTCTGCCTCGATCGCCGGGAAGTCCTCGTCGCTCAGGGCGTGATCGAGATCGAAGTCATAGTAAAAACCGCCTTCAACGGTGGGACCGAAAGCGAGCTGCACGCCCTCGTAGAGCCGCATCACGGCCCGGGCCATCACATGCGCGCAGGAGTGCCGCATGACGTGGATCGCGTCGGGATCCTTCTTGGTCAAGAGCCGCAGCGAGATGCTCCCTTCCTCCGGGAGCGGGTAGTCCATGCTGACGGTCTTGCCGTCCACGACGGCCGAGACGGCCGCCTTCGCGAGGCCGGGTCCGATCTCGGCGGCCACGGCGGCGGGAGTGATTGGAGATTCGTACTTCTTTACGCTGCCATCCGGGAGATGAACTTCAAGCATGACGGGAGAGTCGCTTCCATGAACGATCCGCAGCCGGAGCAACGTCTCTACAAACGACGCCTGGAAACCCCGCGCTGCGCTTCAAGTATAGGAGTTGCGACACACCGGGCAAAGGGAAGGTTCAGCAGGGCGGGTCGTGATAATCATCGCGGCCAAGCTGACATCCTGGTAAGATGAACATGGTGGACGACAATCTGCATATCGCGCGAGGCGAGCCGCCTAAGGATCGCCTGCTTAGCTCACCTTGACCCATGGAAAAAAAGGCTCCTCGAATTAAGAAGTTCGCCGCCGCGAAACAGCGCCGGCTGGACGAGTTGCTGGAGAAGAACAGCGAGGGCGCTATCACGGCGGCCGAAAAGAAAAAGCTCGAGACGCTCGTCCGCGAAGCCGAGCAGTTGATGGTCGAAAATGCACGGCGTCTGACCGGCTTATCCGCGGATGGGCCAAGCGGAGCTGTGCCCGTGACCGTGTGGGTGCGGCCCGAGCCGTCGGAGCAATCGTAATGGCGCCCGCCGAGGCGTGGCGAGAACTCGTCGCGGCCCGCGCGGGCGGCGCCTGTGAATATTGTCGGTTGTTGGAAGCGGCGACGGGAGTGACGTTTCACGTTGAGCACGTTGTGCCGCAATCCAAGGGCGGTCAAACGGTGTTGTCCAACTTGGCGCTCAGTTGCCCCGGCTGCAATCTCGCCAAGGGCGGGCGAACCGCGGGCGAAGATCGAAACGGCCATCGGCGACCGCTCTTCAATCCCCGCCACTATGAACCGTGGCTGCTGGGATGGCATCTGCACTTCGAGCTCAACCACGAGACCGGTTTGATTCGGCCGCGAACGCCCATCGGCGAAGCGACCGAAAAGTCCCTCGACATGAACAGCGTCAATCGGGTTTTCGCCCGCCGACTGCAGATCCAGGCAGGGCTGATCGGCTGATCATCCTGTCGCAGCAGGTCGCGCAGACTCGCATGATCCTCCCCTCTCCGCCGCGGCCCGCATCCGCTATCATCGGGCGCATGGCCGAGCACCAGACGGAAGACCGGGAGGGGCCGGAGCGCCAGCCGAT
>JAHWKS010000610.1 GCA_019347795.1 Planctomycetota bacterium
CAAACGCCGAAGTGGCCGCCCGGCCCACCCCCTCGGCGCCGCCGGCGGAATTGAATCCTTGGTAACAGCTTACCACCGCGATCGCGGCCCCAAAGAAGAAGCTCTTGAAGATTCCGCTGAACAAATCCCACAGGCCGACAAAATCGCGGGCGTTGTCCCAGTAGTGGTGCATGTCGATCCCCAGGACGTGCACGCTGAAAAAGTAGCCGCCCACCACGCCCATGAAGTCGGCCATGATCGTCAGCGTGGGGATGAGCACCAGGCACGCCAGGAACCGCGGCACGACAAGGTAGTGGATCGGATTGCAGCCCATGCTCGCCAGGGCGTCGATCTGCTCGGTCACGCGCATCGTGCCCAGCTCGGCGGCCATGGCGCTTCCCACCCGGCCGGCGAGCATTGTGGCCGCCAGCACCGGCCCCAGCTCCCGCACCAGGGACATGTTGATCACCGCCCCCAGCCGCGACTCCAGCCCCAACAGCTTGAACTGCGAGTAACTCTGCACGGCCAGCACCATGCCGATGAACGTCCCTGTGAGCGCCACCACGGGGAGGCTCAGCACGCCCACCTGGTTGAAGTTCGGCAGCAGCGTCTCTCGCCGCGGGAGCCGGGTCGAAAGCCACAAGAGCGTCCGCCACAGGAACAGCGAGATCGCTCCCAGGCCGACGACCATCTCGATCGCCAGGGCGCCCCAGCCGGCGATCCAGTCGGCGAGCGCAGATAGCACGCCGCGCCGCTGATGGGACGCAATGGAATTTCCCGTGGACATGCTTGATATTCACCTCTCACGGGGGCGGCAAGGGACGGATCGCTCCCGGGTCGATCCGCGTCGGATCGAGATACGTGGGGCGCGGCAAAAGTTGCGGCGATGGTTGCAGCATCGGCTGCGGGGCGAACACTTGCGGCGCGAATTGCTGCGGCGCGACCGGCGCCGCCATCGCGCCGGGAGGAGCAAACGTTGGGGAAAGCACCCTCGGCGCCGGAGCGGTCTCGAATCCTCCAGGAGCGATTGCCGGCGGGGCAACCAATCCCGCACGGGCGCCGGCTCGCAGCGCTTCGGCCCGCTCGCGCAGCTCGTTGGTGGGCGGGATCGTCTCCGGCTCCATCTGAAAATCGAGCACGCGCTCGTCGCGCAGCTCTCCCGAGTAAAGATTCTCCGAGAAAAAGTCCAACGGAGGAATTTCATACCACGGCGGCGAGAATGTCTGCTGCACCGTGAGCGTCTTGAAGCCGTCCTTGATGAGTTGAATCTTCCGGGCGCCGTAGTAGATGAAACTGGTGGACGCGGGCGTCGTGCCGATCTGCTGGTCGTCGATGTATACGAGGGCGCCGGGAGGATGGCTGCGCACCGTCAGCCGCCGCCGCACGTCCCCATTCGCCGCTGCCCCGGCAAGTACGAACCCGACCAACAACAGCCCCATCGCCCCGCGCTTCGCGCTTTGATCAATCATGACCCGAGGAAAACCGCCCAGAACTCCCCCGCAGAAAATGGCGAGGAATCCTACCCATTCCCGTCCCCGCCCGCCAGAGCGTTTTAGAACTTACGCTAGCTACTCATGGCCGCTCGAATCCGCAGCCATGTTGCTTCAGTCTTTCGCGTATTGCGCGACCGGCTTGAGAAAGTCCGAAGCACAAGACGGGCCGTCGGGTTTCATGGGATAGCCGTCAACGACAGTTGAAGAGCGGCGCAAGGCGATTCAACGGCGAACAATTATTCGAATTCTGACCAAACTCCTGGGGCGCCACTCCCTTGGAACAAGCGAGGCCTGAACTGAAAAGTGTTCCTGCTTCGCGGAGGGCGCCCTCGTTGTAGCAGGGTATCGCGACAGAAAGAGGAAAATAGAACCACGTAAACATTTGTTCTTCCGATGACCCGGCTCGCAATCGTTCCCGTGGCGCTGTACAGTTTCGCTCATGCAGCAATATCTCGATTTGCTCCGCGAAACGCTCGAGCGCGGAGCTGCCAAGGAAGATCGCACCGGCGTTGGGACGCGGAGTCTCTTCGGCCGGCAGATGCGGTTCGATCTGTCGGCGGGCTTCCCGCTTTTGACCACCAAGAAGGTGCACCTCAAGTCGGTCATCTACGAGCTGCTCTGGTTCTTGCGGGGCGAGTCGAACGTGGCGTATCTCCGGGAGCACGGGGTGACGATTTGGGACGAGTGGGCCGATGAGTTCGGCGAGCTCGGCCCCGTGTACGGCGTGCAATGGCGGAGTTGGCCCGCGGCCGACGGGCGACGCATCGATCAGATATCGCAGGTGATTGAGCAAATTCGCCGCAATCCCGACTCGCGGCGGTTGATCGTCAGTGCCTGGAATGTCGGCGAGCTGGAGCGGATGAAGCTTCCTCCCTGCCACCTGCTGTTTCAGTTTTACGTGGCCGAGGGGCGGCTCTCGTGCCAGCTCTATCAGCGGAGCGCCGACGTGTTCCTGGGCGTGCCGTTCAACATCGCCTCGTACTCGCTCTTGACGATGATGGCCGCCCAGGCGACCGGCCTGGCGCCGGGCGAATTCGTCCACACCTTCGGCGACGTGCACCTGTACAGCAACCACGTGGAGCAGGCGAAGCTGCAACTCTCACGCGAGCCGCGGTCGCTACCCACGATGCGGCTCAACCCGGCCGTGCGGTCGATCTTCGAGTTCCGCTACGAGGACTTCACGCTGGAGGATTATCGCCCGCATCCGCACATCCCGGCGCCGGTGGCGGTATGACGCTTTCTCTGATTGCGGCGGTGGCCGAGAACGGCGTGATCGGCCTCGACGGCGACATGCCGTGGCGGCTGCCGGCCGACCTCCGCCGCTTCCGCCGCGTGACGATGGGGAAGCCGGTGATCATGGGCCGCCGGACCTACGAGTCGATCGGCCACATGCTCCCCGGCCGCACGATGATCGTGGTCACCCGGCAATCCAACTACGACGCCGGCGACGCGACCACGGCGCCGAGTCTGGAGCATGCGCTCGAATTAACCCGTGACGCGGACGAAGCCTTCGTGATCGGCGGCGAGAACCTCTTTCGCCTCGCCCTCCCTCTCGCCGACCGTTTCTACCAAACCGTCGTCCACGCGACGCCGGAGGGAGACACTTTCTTTCCCGAGTGGAATCAGGCCGAATGGCGCCTCGTGGAGGAAGTGCATCACCCGGCGGATGAGAAGAACTCCGCTGCCTGCACCTTCCGCGTGTGGGAGCGGTCAGGCCGTTCAAATTCAACCGCGCTGTCGTAGCGAAAGCTCCCTTCCCCGTCGCGTCTGGTTCCGCCCATGGCTGCTCCGATTCGGGCATCTCACCGGCTTCAATTCCGGCTGCGGACCCTGCTGGCGGGAGTGACGCTTTTGATCTTATTGGGCAACGGGTTTCTCATTTGGCGGCGCGCCCCGTTCGAAGTGGAGGGCCGCACCAACAGTCCGGCCTGGCGGCATTTGCCGTTATTGAAGCGGGAGGCTCGCCAACAACTCCTCGCAGCATGGCAGGCGGCGAAGAGGAGCGGCGACCGCAACCGCATTCAGGCCCTAGCGGCGGCGGGCGCGGCGCCTCCGAAGTTCATCTTTCGCGAAAAGCGCCGCGTCTACCGCACGCTCCGCGGAGAATGCGTCAACCACGGACCGCTCGAAGTTTTCGACGTAGAACGACGCCGCCTGCGCGTCGAGCACTGGTCGCACGGCAAGCTCCACGGCCCCTGGGTTGACTATGACCTCGAAGGCGCTCCCTTTGCTTGGGGCGAGTACCGTCATGGACGAATGCACGGACGTTGGAGAACTAGGGAAAACTCCGACTTCGATTGCTACCAACAGGTCCACTACGACAACGGAAGTCGGATTGTCTCGGAGGATTATCGCCACGAACAGCGTTACATGCGCAGAAGATACGACGGGAGCGGCGTGCTGGTTGAGGAAAAACGTTGGAGGGATCTGGACCCGCCCGCCGTCATGATCGAGTGCACACGCTACGCCAGCGACGCCTCCGGGGGCTTGCGGCCGGTCATGGAAGGCCGATGGATCCGCGGCGGGACGTCGTTTCAGCTCTCCGGCGGTGACGGGGGCGGCGGGGTGGACCAGTTTATTGCGGCGCTGCGCTTCGACAACGGCGCGACGATCAACGGCCAAGAGGCCTCTCTTAGCAAGCTCCGCCAGGCGCTGAATTCTCCCACGTCGCTTCGGTTCCGCGAATCCGGGTTGGACGAGGCGATCGCTTTCACCGCGAGTTTGCACGAGATCCCGCTTCGGCTGGATACCCTTGCGTTTCGCCGGTCCCGGATCGATCCCGGCCGAACGATCACGGTTGATTTCGATGAGGGGCTGCCTCTCCACTTGACCCTAAAATCGCTGGCCGCCGAACTTAGCCTCACTTGCGAATTGCAGAACGGCGAGTTGCTGCTGGCG
>JAHWKS010000611.1 GCA_019347795.1 Planctomycetota bacterium
AGGCCCGCCGCGTCGCCCGGCCGCTGGTCTATGAGCCGGACGGCGGGACCACGCCGCAAATTGTCTACCCGCACGACATGCTCAACGGCATCGACGGACCGCTCCCCACGATCAAAGGCTTTGTGCTCACCACGGTCAAGGAGAACCCGCTGGTGGAGGTCTCGATCCGCTCTCCCAAGCCGGCCGACAACGCCAACAACGTGATCCTGGCGAGCTGGACCTACGGCGTAGGGCGTGCCGTGGCTTTCACCAGCGACGCGGGCGTCAAATGGGCCGACACGTGGACCGGCTGGGACAACTACGACAAGTTCTGGTCGCAACTGGTCCGCTGGTCGATGCGGCCGTCGGGGGATGAGGGGAAGTTCACCGTCTCCACCAACTACAAAGACGGCAAGGTGCAGGTGGTGGTCACGGCGCTGGACAAGGACGATGAGTTTCTCAACTTCCTCGACATGAACGCCGCCGTGATCGGCCCGGACCTGAAGGCTTTCGAACTGGAGGTCGATCAGACGGCGCCGGGGCGGTACGTCGGCGAGTTCGACGCCACCGGGGACGGCAACTACTTCATCAACATCACCGCGCCGGGCGATCCCGATACCGAAGACCCGCGGCCGACGGTGCTGCAGGCCGGCGTGAACGTGCCGTACTCGGCTGAGTACCGCGATCGCGAGTCGAACCTCGCCCTCATCACCGCACTGGCCCGGCTGACGCCGGAAGGAGGCGAGCCGGGGAAGATCATCGAGGGGGAGATCGCCGCCGGCCGAATCGACGACCTGTTGGAGATCGACACCTTCCGCCACAACCTGCCCAAGGCCCGCACCAGCCAGGATGTTTGGCCGTTGTTGGTGCTCGTGGCGGCGTGCCTGTTCTTCTTCGACGTGGCGGTGCGGCGAGTGCAGATCGGACTGGAGTGGGCGATGCCCGCAATCAACTGGATTCGCGAGAAGGTATTCCGCACGGAGAAGGTCGAGCCGGTGGACGAGCGGCTGGAGCGACTGCGTCGCCGCAAGGCCGATATCGCCGCGAACCTCGAAGAGCGCCGCGCCGCGGCCCGCTTCGAGCCGCAGCCGGATGAAGCGGCGCCCGACCTCGACCAGGTCGTAAGCGACGTCTCCGGCGGCCGGCCTGCGCAGCCGCAAGCACCGCGCGTGACGCCAACACAAGCCGCATCGACCGAAGAGGAAGATTCATACACCTCCCGCCTCCGAAAAGCAAAACAAGAGGCGTGGAAGAAAAAAGAGTAGGCAACCCATTGGGCAATTCATCCGTCATAGAAAGGGAACGCTAATAAACACTAATCATCGCTAATCAAAAAACCTATTAGTGAAGATTAGGGGAGATTAGTGTTCCCTGACCCCATCCGGTGTCCTTTTGTATGGAACCGACCCATCGTTGAACGCTTATCTCCTGTGATTGAGGAAACCCTATGAGCATCGCCGAGTCTATGGAAAAGCAGGCGGAGGAATTCCGCAGCCGGTATAGCGCCATCCGCGAGCAGATCGGCCGCGTGATTGTTGGGCATGACGACATTGTGCACGGCGTCTTGGCGTGCATGTTCATCGGCGGCCACTGCCTCTTGGAGGGCGTGCCGGGACTGGGGAAGACGCTCCTGGTGCGGACGCTCGCGCAGTGCCTGGACCTCAAGTTCAACCGGATTCAGTTCACGCCCGATCTGATGCCCGCGGATATTCTGGGAACGAACATGGTGGTCGAGACGCCTGAGGGAAGACGGATCTTTGAGTTCCAGAAGGGGCCGATCTTCACGCAAATCTGCCTGGCGGATGAGATCAACCGGGCCACGCCGAAGACGCAGTCGGCGATGCTGGAGACGATGCAGGAGTTCACCGTCACCATCGGCGGCCTGAAGTACGAGCTGGAGAAGCCGTTCTTTGTCCTGGCGACGCAGAACCCGATCGAGCAGGAAGGGACGTATCCGCTCCCCGAGGCGCAGCTCGACCGCTTCCTCTTCAAGCTGGTAGTCGGCTACTCCAGCCGCGATGAACTGGCCACCATCGTCGATCGCACCACGAGGGGCGTCCTGGTGCATCCCGAGAAGGTGATGGACGGCCGCGAGATCCTCAAGTGGCAGCAGCTCATCCGCGAGGTGATCCTCGCCCAGCACGTGCAGGACTACATTGTGCGGTTGACGCTGGCGACGCACGCCGGCGGGCCGCTGGCGCTCCCAATCACGAACCAGTATCTCCGCTGGGGAAGCAGCCCCCGCGGGGCCCAGACGCTGGCCCTGGCCGCCAAGGTGCGGGCCTTGCTTGAAGGGCGATACAACGTGAGCTTCGAAGACGTCCGCCGCGTCTACCTCCCCGCCCTTCGCCACCGCGTGATCCTCAACTTCGAAGCCCAGGCCGAAGGCATCGACACCGACCACGTCCTGCTGGAGATCCTCGAACGCCTGCCCGAGAAGGCCGACCAGAAAGCCCCGGTCGCGGCCGTGGTGGCGAAGTAGGCGTCGGTGGACAGCTTGGAGGCCCAATTTGATAATACAGAGAGAGGAGACATTGCAATGGTCACGCAAGAACAGATCGCCTCCGCAAAAGCTGGAGAAGAGGTCGCGTTGGACGTAGAAGGCGTCGAAATGGTGCTCGTTCGGCGCGACGTGTATGAACGATCGAAGCACGTTGTTTACGACGATAGCGATTTTGACCCGGAGGAGGCGTATCCCATGATCGAGGAAGTCTTGGGGGACGATCCGGGACTGGACGCCTACCAGGAGTTTAAGCGACGACCATGAATCGGGGAGATGTCGTGATCGTCGATCTTCGGCCGCTGGATTCCGCCGCAAAGGTGCGTCCGCCCTGTCGCTTCCATAGCGACGCTCAACTCGCGTGATCGATAAAGCCGCTCATTATGACCACTGCTGAAACCGCCGCACAACTTTTGCCTCCCAGCTTGCTCGTGCAGCTCGAGCGGATGGAGCTGGTCAGCCGGAAGATCTTCCGCGGGCGGATGAAGGGGGAGCGGCGGAGCAAGCGCAAGGGGCAGAGCGTCGAGTTCTCCGACTTCCGCAACTACGTGCCCGGGGACGACTTGCGGTTTATTGACTGGAACCTCTACGCCCGGCTCGACAAGCTGTTTTTAAAGCTGTTCCTGGAAGAGGAGGACCTGCACTTCTATGCGCTCATCGACGCCAGCACGTCGATGGACTTCGGCGAGCCGACCAAGCTGCAGTACGCCAAGCAATTGGCCGCGGCGCTCGGCTTTGTCGGTCTGTGCCGGGCCGACCGCGTGAAGGTGGAATCGCTCGGCGCCTCCCTCAAGCATCCCGGCCCGGTGCTCCGCGGCCGCCGCAACTTGTGGCGAATGCTCGAGTACCTGGACGGCGTGCAGCCGGGCGAGAACGTGACGCTGGAGCAAGGCGTCAAGAACTTCGTCCTCCGCAACAGCGGCAAAGGCATTGTGGTGCTGATCAGTGACCTGATGGACAAGCACGGCTACGAGAACGCCCTGCGGATGTTGCTGGCCCAGCAGCTCGACATCTATGTGATCCACGTCCTCTCGCCCGAGGAGCTGCAGCCCGACATCAAGGGGGACCTGCGGCTGGTGGACTGCGAAGACGACGACGTGGCCGAAGTGACGGTCAGCCGCCCGCTGCTGGAGCGGTACCAGCGCACCTTGGCGGCGTTTATAGGCGGCGCCAAAGAATACTGCACCCGCCGCGGCATCATGTACATCATGACCAGCACGGAAAACCCGGTGGAAACGTTGGTATCAAGTTACCTAAGACAACGAGGGCTGGTGCGATGATCGTTTAACCGCGTCCCAACGGGATGCGCGCGGATCGTCAGCAGCGCGCCGATCGTCAACCAGAGCCGTCGTTAAACGGTATTCATGTTCACGAACTTTTTCAGCAATCCTTTAAGCTGGTTCGGCGTGACGAACCCCTGGGCCGGCTATGCGCTGTGGGGCGGCATTCTGGCCGGCCTCTTGGGGTCAATCGTCCTCCTCTACTTCCTCAAGCTCAAGCGGCAGCCGGTCGAGGTGCCCAGCACATATCTCTGGCATCGCACGATCGAAGACCTGCACGTGAACACCATCTGGCAGCGGCTGCGGCAAAGCCTCCTGTTGTTCCTGCAGCTACTGCTGATCGCACTGGCTATGGCGGCGCTTCTGCGGCCCGGATGGAGCGGGCAGACGCTCGTGGGCGAGCGGTTGATCTTTCTCATCGACACCTCCGCCAGCATGGCCGCCACCGACGTGAAGCCCAACCGGCTCGCCGTAGCCAAGGAGCGGATCGGCGAGATGATCGACCAGATGCGGTCCGACCAAGTGGCCATGATCATCAGCTTCTCCGACGTGGCCCGCGTCGAGCAGTCGTTCACCGACAGCCGCCGCGACCTCC
>JAHWKS010000612.1 GCA_019347795.1 Planctomycetota bacterium
CGGAGGAATTCGGCGATGGGCATGGGGCGTTTGACGGCGGGTTGAACGACGGCGAGAGAAAGGAGGCCCTCGCCGGCGGCAATGTGGAGATGATCACGGCTCACTTCGGCGACTTCGCCCGGCTTCGCGGCGAATGCCGTCTCGGTGACGGGATGGATTTCGACCAGGATCAGCCGCAACGGCTCGTGGCCGGGGCGGCGCCAGTGGGTGAACAGGCCCGGCCAGGGCTGGAAGGCGCGATGCTGGTTCTTGATCTGCTCGGCCGTGCGGGTCCAATCCACTTCGCCGTCCAACTTCTTCAGCCGCGGGGCCCGCGTCGCCTGCGACGGGTCCTGCGGCTTACCGAGAGGCGATTGTCCGTCCCAAGCGGCCAGCATCTCGCTCGCCTCGTGCACCGCGGGGACGCCGAAGTTTGCGAGACGTTGCTCCAGGGCCACCGCATCCTCGCCGGGGCCGATCGGCGTGGATCGCTGCACCAGCGCCGGACCGGCATCGAGCCGGGGCGTCATGTGAATCACGGTCACGCCGGTTTCGGTTTCTCCGTGATAGAGCGCCCAGTTGATCGGCGCCGCCCCGCGATACTTCGGCAAGAGCGAGGCGTGGAGGTTCACCCCCCCCAGCCGCGCCAGCGAGAGCGTCTCGGCCGAGAGGATTTGCCCGTAGTCGCAGACGACAAACAGATCGGCGTCCAGGCGGCGAAGGCGCCCACGGGCCTCGGGCGAGTTGACGCTTTCCGGCTCAAACGTCGGCAGGCCGCGTCGCTGGGCGACCTCGAACATCGGCCGGGGCGGAGGGCGCTTGCCCTTGGCCGGCGGCGCCGGACGGGTAAAGAGGGCGGGCACGTCGTGACGCGAGTCGAGCAGCGACTCAAACGTGGGCACGGCGAACTGCCCCGTGCCCATCATCACGATGCGAAGCGAACGAGCGTTGTCAGCGAAGGCGCCACTCCTTGTAAATCAACAATACCGCTTCTCCAGCTCCGCGAGCCGCTTGCGAATTTCCTCATCGGCGGGAATCTCGCCGCGCTCGCGGCGGGCGCGGAACTCATCCTCGAAATCCTCCAGGCCGGGACGCACCTCGAGCTTCCCCGCCTCGCTCAGGCGGTCGGTGAACACCACCCCGTCCAGATGATCCAGCTCGTGTTGCGCCACGCGGGCGAACATCCCCTCCAGCTCCGCCTCAAACTGCTCCCCCGCCAGGTTGAACGCGGTGAGGTGCACCCGCTCCGGCCGTCGGACGCGGGCGTACAAGCCCGGCAGGCTGAGGCAGCCTTCCTCCATCTCGACCTGTCCCTTGGGGCGGTTGATGACCGGGTTGAGAAAGACCATCTCCTCTCCTTTGCCCGGCTCCGCCTCCAGGTTCACAACGAACAGCCGCACCGGCAGGTCGACCTGATTGGCCGCCAACCCCACGCCGCGATGCTCGTACATGAGGGCGAACATCTGCCGGACCGTCTCGCGCAACTCAGCGTCCACCCGCCGCAGCGGCTTCGACTTATGGCGCAACGTGGGATGCGGGTAGTTGACGATCTTCAAGATGCGGCGTCTCCTTTCCTCTTTCGTCGCTGAATTATAGAGGCGGCCGGGAAACGAAGAAAGGCGAAGCACGCGCAGGCGCGCAGGCTACGGTTTGCGCTGGAGAGTCCGTACCGGGGGCGCGAGACGGAGTACAACAACCTTTTCCCCGGATCGACGCATTGGCAACCGACGCCGTCTTGCCGATAATGCCACGAGCCATGCGCCTCGCGCGATCGCCCGTGTGCTGACTTGAACACCAACAGAGGGAATGGACATGAGAATCACTGCAATAATCCTTGCATCGGCGTTTCTGGCAGCGACCGCCGGGTGCTCCAACCCTGCCGATAGCGTGCCGGCGGCGGCGGTGGGGCCGGCGAGCGGGACCACCAGTCACGACGCCGCTCCTTCCAGCCACAACGCCGCGCCGACTTCTGATGTGGTGCCGGCCAGTGAGCCGGAGGCAGCCGAGGCGACGCCGAGCAAGACGGCTTCTTCGCCGGAGGCGCCGGCCGAAGCGCCCGAGCGCGTGTTGGTGTTCGGCCCGGAGGGGTCGAAGATCGACTTCATCGGCTCCAAGGTGACCGGCAGCCATGAAGGGGGCTTCTACGAGTTCACCGGCGAGTTCCGCACCGCAGGGGACCGGCTGGCCGACGCGGGGATCCATGTCGTCATCGATACGAAGTCGCTCTGGTCGGACAACGAACGTTTGACCGGGCACCTCAAGAACGAGGACTTCTTCCACGTGGAGAAATATCCCACCGCGGAGTTTACCTCGACCAAGGTTGAGCCGACCGAGGACGGCTGGACCATCACCGGCGACTTAACGCTCCACGGGGTCACCAAGTCGATCACCGTCCCCGCCCAGGTGCAGGTCGAGGAGGACGCGATTCACCTGGCGTCGGAGTTCTCGATCAACCGCTACGACTTTGACATCACGTACACGGGCAAGAGCGACGACCTGATCCGCAAGGAGGTGGTAATCAAGCTCGACGTGAATGCAAAGCCCGAGACAGGAGGCGCTGAGAAAACGGGCGCAGGATAGAACGCGCGTGTCGCTTTTCAGAAATCTGGGATCCTTGTGAAGTTGAAGTCTCTATCAAAACAACAACGCTCCCATCCCATCCTTCCCGCTCCGCTGGCGCGGGAGTTTTACGATCGCGGTCCGGTGACGGTGGCGCGGGGGCTGCTGGGAACGCTGCTGCTGCGAAACACGGAAGAGGGACTGACGGTCGGCCGGATCGTGGAAACCGAGGCCTACTTGGGAGGCGAAGATCCCGCGGCACATTCCTATCGCGGGCGGAATAATCGCAACGCCGTGATGTTCGGGCCGCCCGGCTATCTCTACGTGTACGCGATCCACTCTCGCTACTGCATGAACGCCGTCACGGAGGCGGAAGGGAAGCCCACCGCCGTGTTGATCCGCGCCTGCGAGCCGCTGACCGGGGTCGAGCTGATGCGGCAGCGGCGCGGCCGGGAGAAGATGACCGAGCTGACAACCGGCCCGGCCCGGCTGTGCGAATCGCTCGACGTGGACCGGCGCCTGAACGGCTGGGATTTGACGCGAGGCAAGGAGATCTGGATCGCCGCCGACCCCGCCCCGCCGCCGGCGCCGGACATCGTCACCACGGTCCGCATCGGCGTCACGTCCGCGAAAGACGAACTGCTGCGGTTCTGCTGCGCCGGCAATCCCTTCGTCAGCGGCCCCAGACGCCTTCGAATGAATCTGCCCGTTTAGCCGAGCTACGCGGATTTCCCCCCAATGTCCGCAAGCCCCGACGACCCGACCGTCCCGAGAGACGCATCCAGGGCGGTCCGCGGCATCGACCCTCGCGACCCGCGGGTGCTGATGGCGGCCGAACGCACGCTCCTGGCCTGGATCCGCACCGGACTGGCGATGATGGGCTTCGGTTTCGTGGTCGCCCGCTTCGGGCTCTTCCTCCGCCAACTGGCGGCCGCCGCCGGGCAGGAGGTGTCCGGCAGCCAAACCCACTCGCTTTGGATCGGTGTGGCGCTGGTGGCGGCGGGGGTGTGGGTCCTGCTGATCTCCGCCGTGCATCACTATCGCTACACCCGGGCGCTCAATGCCGGTGAGCACGTTTCGCCTCCCCGGGCCCTGTTCGGTCTTACCGTCTCGCTGATCCTGGCTCTGCTGGGGGTGGCGATGGCGTGGTATCTGGTTGCGGTGGGATAGGCGCCGGCATCGCCGGTCCCGCCGAAAACATCCCGCAGGCCGTATTAACCGGCAAGACCGCAACTCTTGCCCAGGCGGTAGAGTTTCCCGCCCGGGTTCTCCGATGAGGTTAGGGTGGCCGTCGCACGGTCACGGCTGTCCAACTCTACACTCGCGGGAGATCAACACAGTGGCGAAGACCAAAAAGGTCGCCACGGAGGTGCAAACTGACCGTCGCGGCAAGGACCGCCGACAAGAAAATACACCCGTGGCCGTGGAGCGTCGCAAGACGCCCCGGCGCCGCCAGATCGATCCGACCACGTGCGAACGCGATTACTCCGACGATGAAATCGAGTTCATGCACGCCCTGGACGAGTACAAACGCAAGCACGGCCGCATGTTCCCCACGTGCAGCGAGATCCTGGAAGTGATCCGCGACCTGGGCTACGCCAAGCCGGCGCCGGCCGCCGCCCAAGAAGAAGCCGCGAGTTCTCTCGAAGCGTAAGCGCCGAGTCCGGCGAAGAAGCAAGGCCGCCGGCACAATCAAACCCTTCTTGCTCCGGGCGAGTTGCCGTATGATGAAAGGCGGCCGGGCGTCGCGGCATTTCAGTCGCGGCGCCCGGAGCTTTCGTCAAACGTGATTCAAGCGAGAGGGGG
>JAHWKS010000613.1 GCA_019347795.1 Planctomycetota bacterium
AGCCAGATCGTTCACCACCTGGAGGGCGAACTCGGCGTGCGGCTGATCGACCGCTCGAAGCGGCCGTTCGTCCTAACTCCCGAGGGGGAAGTGTTTTACGAGGGCTGCCGAAGGCTGGTTGAGCAGTATTACGCCTTGGAGGATAATGTCCGGACCCTGCACCAGGACGTGGAAGGGCTGGTGCGGGTGGCCTCGATCTATTCCGTGGGTCTGAGCCACATCGACCGCTTTCGACGGTCGTTCCTCACAAGGTTCCCCCACGCCAAGGTCCATTTAGAGTATCATCACCCCAATCGCATCTACGACTTGGTCCGTAGCGACCAGGCCGATTTGGGATTGGTCAGCTATCCGCAAAAGTCCCGCACCATCGAGGTCGTCCCCTGGCGGGAGGAGCCGATGGTGCTGGCCTGCGCCCCGGACCACCCGCTGGCGAAGCGCGAGAGCGTCGAGCTGGCGGACCTGGACGGCGTGGAGATGGTCGGCTTCAATCCCGACCTGCGAATCCGCCGCCGGATCGACAAGGCCCTGGCGTCGGCCGGCGCGGCGCCGTGGGTGACCCTGGAGTTCGACAACATCGAAAGCATCAAGCGAGCCGTGGAGATCAATGCAGGCGTGGGCCTGCTCCCGGCCCCGACGGTCGAGCGAGAGACGGCCGCCGGAACGCTTTCTGCGATTCCCATAAACGGAAGAAAGCTGGTCCGGCCGCTGGGCATCATTCGCCGCCACGGAAGGGAGCTGGGCGGCACCGCACGGCGGTTCTTGGAGTTGCTCCAAGAGGACGCAGGTCCTCACGCCGAGAACGGCCGGGCGAAAGCCGGATAGCCATCTGACCTGCTTTCGCCCGTCCGCGATTCACGCTTCTTTTCCTAATCCCTTCACGCTCGAATTGATTCGTCCCCACACCGGTATCACCATGCGACCGCTCTACGGCTATCCCGCGAAGCACGGCCTTTACGATCCCGCCCATGAAAAGGAGAACTGCGGGGTCGGCTTCGTCGCGCACATTAAGGGGCATCGCAGCCATCAGATCGTGCTCGACGCCGACCACGTGCTGCGGCGGATGAACCATCGCGGCGCCTGCGGCTGCGAAGCGAACACGGGAGACGGCGCGGGAATCCTCACCGCATTGCCGTACGAGTTCCTGGCGAAAGTTGCGCGCCGCGATCTCGGCGCCTCGCTCCCCGAACCGGGCCGCTTCGGCGCGGGGCTGGTGTTTCTGCCGACCAGGGAAGATGAGCGGCGCCGCTGTAAGGAGATGGTCGAGCAGTGCGTCGCCGAGCAGGGACAGACCGTCGTCGGCTGGCGGCAGGTCCCAGTCGAGCCGGACAAGGCCGACGTCGGACCTACCGCGCGGCAGTCGATGCCGCACATTGAGCAACTCTTCATCGCCGCCGGCGGTGGCTTGGCGGGGGACGACTTCGAGCGGCAGCTTTACATCATCCGCAAGCGCACGAGCAACACGATCCGTCGCGATGAATCGCTCGAACAGGGCAAGATGTTTTACGTCTGCAGCCTCTCCACCAAGGTGCTGATCTATAAGGGGATGCTCACCGGCGATCAGCTCATGCCGTTCTTCCCCGATCTCTCGGACCCCGACTACACCACGCACCTGGCGATGGTCCACTCGCGGTTCTCGACCAACACCTTCCCCAGTTGGGACCGCGCGCAGCCCCTGCGGTTCATGAGCCACAACGGCGAGATTAACACGCTCCGCGGGAATCAGAATTGGATGGCCGCCCGCGAGGGTGTCGCCCGCAGTCCACTCTTCGGCGAAGAGATTCAGAAGCTGTTCCCGATCATCGAGCCGGACTGCTCGGACTCGGGCAGCTTCGACAACGCCCTGGAGTTCCTCCTCATGGGCGGCCGCTCGCTTCAAGAGTCGGTGATGATGATGATCCCCGAGGCGTGGCAGAAGCACGAGACGATGCCCGAGGACAAGCGGGCGTTCTACGAGTACCACTCCTGCCTGATGGAGCCGTGGGACGGGCCGGCCTCGATCGCCTTCACCGACGGCAAGTACATCGGCGCCGTGCTTGACCGCAACGGTCTGCGTCCCAGCCGCTTCTACGTCACCCACGACGACCGCGTGATCATGGCCAGCGAAGTGGGCGTATTGCCGGTCGATCCGGCGAATGTGAAAGAAAAAGGCCGGCTGCAGCCCGGCCGGATGTTCCTGATCGACTTTGAGCAGGGCCGGCTCATTCCCGACGAGGAGCTGAAGCACGAGTTCGCGGGTCGCCGCCCGTACCGTGAATGGCTGCGGAAGCAGCGGATTCCCTTGCAGGACGTCAGCTCGAACAACGGCCAGGAGCACGGCTTTGACGCGGCGACACTGCTGCCGCGGATGCAGGCCTTCGGCTACACCACCGAGACGATGCAGTTCATGCTCGTGCCGATGGTCCACGAGCTGCGCGACCCGGTCGGCTCGATGGGCAACGACTCGTCGCTGGCGTGTCTGTCGGACCAGCCGCGGATGCTTTACGACTACTTCAAGCAGCTCTTCGCCCAGGTGACCAACCCGCCGATCGACTCGATCCGCGAGGAGGTCATCATGTCGCTGGAGTGCTACATCGGCCCCGAAGCGAACCTGTTGGACACCACCGAAGAGCACGCCCATCGGCTGCTCGTGCCGCACCCGATCCTGACCAACGAAGAGCTGTCGTCGCTCAAGCATCTGGATCATCGCGGCTGGCGGACGCGCGCCATCGACATCACCTTCCCGCGGGCCGAAGGCTACGAGGGAATGATGGCCGCGCTGGAGCGTATCTGCCGCGAGGCGGAGGAGGCGATCGACCAGGACTTCGGCCTGGTGGTGCTTTCCGACCGCGCGCTCGGGCCGGACCGTGTTCCCTTGAGCACGCTGTTGGCGTGCGGGGCGGTGCATCATCACTTGATCAAGAAGGCCAAACGGACGCGGATCGGCATCGTGCTGGAGACGGGCGAAGCCCGCGAGGTGCACCATCACTGCCTGTTGGTCGGCTATGGCGCCGATGCAATCAATCCGTATCTGGCGTTCGAGTCGCTCTGGCAGGCGCGCCGTGAGGGGCTGCTCGACGGCGACAAGCTGACCGAGGACGACAAGGTGGTCGCCGCGTATCGCAAGGCGGTCGCCAAGGGGATGCTCAAGGTGATGGCCAAGATGGGCATCTCGACCCTCCAGTCGTACAAAGGCGCCCAGATCTTCGAGGCCGTGGGGCTGCGGGATGAGGTGATCGACCGCTGCTTCGCCGGAACTTCCAGCCGCATTCAGGGCGTGAACTTCCGCGTGCTGGCGGATGAGGCGCTGCGGCGGCACGCGCTCGGTTATCCTGATCGCGCGGACGATCAGCTTCCCACGCTCCCCAACCCCGGCGAGTTCCACTGGCGGGCCGACGGCGAACGGCACATGTGGGATCCGGAGGCGATCTCCGACATTCAAGTCGCCGCCCGCGCGGGCAATGCCGATGCGTATCGCCGCTTTGCCGAGCACGCCAATCGCGACGCCCGCACGCGATGCGCCCTCCGCGGGCTGTTGCGGTTCAAGACCAACGGCGCCTTCAAGCCGATTCCGCTGGAGGAGGTGGAGCCGGCGACCGAGATCGTCAAGCGGTTCTGCACCGGGGCGATGAGCTTCGGCTCGATCTCGGCCGAGGCGCATGAGACGCTGGCGGTGGCGATGAACCGCCTGGGCGGCAAGAGCAACACGGGCGAAGGGGGCGAAGATCCCGAACGCTTTAAGCCGCTTCCCAACGGCGACTCGAAGCGATCGGCGATCAAGCAGATCGCCTCCGGCCGCTTCGGCGTGACGATCTGGTATCTGGCCAACGCCGACGAGCTGCAGATCAAGATGGCGCAAGGCGCCAAGCCGGGTGAAGGGGGCGAGCTGCCCGGACGCAAGGTGGACGAGACAATCGCCCGCATTCGCTACTCCACGCCCGGCGTCGGTCTAATCAGTCCGCCGCCGCACCACGATATCTATTCGATCGAGGATCTGGCGCAGCTCATTCACGATTTGAAGAACGCCAACTCTTCGGCCCGGGTGAGCGTGAAGCTGGTGTCGGAAGTTGGCGTGGGCACCGTCGCCGCCGGCGTGGCGAAGGCGCATGCGGATCACATCCTGATCTCCGGCGACAGCGGCGGGACCGGCGCCTCCCCCTTAACCAGCATCAAGCACGCGGGGCTGCCGTGGGAGCTGGGCATCGCCGAGACGCACCAGACGCTGGTGCTCAACGACCTTCGCAGCCGCGTGATTTTGCAGACCGACGGCGGCCTGAAGACCGGCCGCGACGTGGTCATCGCCGCGATTTTGGGCGCCGAGGAGTTCGGCTTCTCGACCGCGCCGCTGATCACGCTCGGCTGCATCA
>JAHWKS010000012.1 GCA_019347795.1 Planctomycetota bacterium
CCCCTCCAGAATGTTCAGGAAGCCGAGCAGGTTGCTGTCGCAGTAGGCGTGCGGGTTGGTGAGCGAGTACCGCACTCCCGCCTGCGCCGCCAAGTGAATCACCCGGTCGAACTGCCGCGACGCGAACAGCGACTCCATGCCGACGCGGTCGGCGAGATCGAGCCGCGCGAACTCGAACTGCGACTGCTGCTGCAACTGCGCAAGGCGATCGTGCTTGAGCCGCACGTCGTAGTAGTCGTTCAGGTTGTCCAGCCCGACGACCGCATCCGCCCGCTCCAACAGCCGGCGAGAGACGTGGAAGCCGATGAACCCCGCGGCCCCGGTGACCAAAAACCTCGTCATGCGGGGACTATAGTGCTCCGGGGCCGCCGCTTCAAGTTCACTTTGGGGAAAGGGGGCGAGGCGGGAGGCCGCTATTCCGCGCTTTGAATCGGCTCGCTCTCGCGCTGCAGACGGGCTTCCTGGTTGCGGGCGAACTCTCGCACGAATTCCAGCAGGTCGGGATCGTGCAACTCGGGGAGAATCGGCTGCAACTCGCGATTCTTCGCGGCCGCCAGCGAAGCCTCTCCCCGGCGCATGTGGACCGCCAACTGGCCCGCCAGCCCGAAGGCGCGGAAGTGCGTTTCCGTTTCCGGAAGTTGGGCCAGCCGGCGGAAGAGCGTCATCGCGGAGTCGAGCTGATCTTCCTGCAGGTGCAGTTTCGCCAGGCTCCGCCACGCCTGATGCACGTAGTAGGACTCGTTGGGATAGTACTTCTCGACCGCTTGATAAGCGCTGGGCGTATGCACCCAGCGGGCGTGGAACAACTGAGCCTGGGCGCTCTCCAGCTTTTGCACCGGCGGAAGCTGGGCGGGATCGTACTGGAGCAGGTAATCCGGGCGCAAGGCCCACGCCGCGGCGCCGCCGATCATCAGAGCCGCCGCCACCGCCAGCACCCCGGGCGCCGCATATCGGCGATACGAAATCTTCGTCCGCGCGGCCGTCTTCATCAGCGAGTCGAGCTGCTGCGTCGCCTCCATCCGCGCGCTGGAGAGCGCAGCCAGCTCGGGCGCCGACCAATCATCGAAAGCCGCCGCCCACTCCGCGTCCGACCCCTCCAACCGCAGGGCGCGGATGTCGCGCAGGATTTCCCCCGCGTTCTGGTAGCGGTCCTGCGGCGCCTTGCCCAGCATCTTGTGCACGATGCGGCACAAGCCTTCCGGGGCGTCGGGCCGCAGGTTCTCCAGCCGCTCGGGCGCCTTCTTCAGGTGCTGCACCGCGATCGACAGCGGCGTCTCGCCGTCGAACGGCGGCCGGCCGGAGAGCATCTGGTAGCAGGTGACGCCGAAGGAATAGATGTCGCTCCGCGGATCGACCTCGTTCCCCTCGATCTGCTCGGGGCTCATGTACAGGGGCGTCCCCATGGTCACGCCGATCTGCGTCAGGTCCGAAGTCTGGTGGAACACCCGGGCCAGGCCGAAATCGGCCACCTTCACGTCGCCGCCGGGGGAGATGAGGATGTTCTCGGGCTTGATGTCGCGATGCACGACGCCGCGCTGCCCCGCGCGGTGCAGGCCGGCGGCCACCTGCCGCATCACGTTCACCGCCGCCAGCACGTCCAGCGGCCCCTTGCGGGCGATGAACAGCTTGAGGTTCTGCCCGGCGACGTACTCCTGCGAGATGAAGTGGACGCCGTCGATGCAGCCGACTTCGTAGATCTGCACGATGTTCGCGTGCACCAGCGCCGCCGCCGACTGCGCCTCATGGTGGAACCGCCGCAGATAGCCGGGATCCTGGGCCAGGCCGGGGAGCAGCACCTTGAGCGCCACCTGCCGGCGGAGCGAAACCTGCTCGGCCAGGTAGACTTCGGCCATCCCGCCGCGGCCCAAACGCCGCAGCAGTTGAAAATCGCCCAGCCGGCGGCCGGCCAGGTTCGGCCCGGCCGCCTCGCCCGCAGCACCCGACGCTCCCGCGCCCTCGTTCATGCGGCTCCCTCATGTTCCCGGAGAAGCAAGCCCTCCCTGCCGCCCCCCCTAACAATATGGAACGCCAAGAGCCGTTTGACAACGCCGTACAACAGGCGGGTGCGCCTGTTCTCGTCCGCCGCGCCGGCGCCCACGTGCGGATAACCGAATTTCCGGTAACCGCGTCTTCCTATCCGGAACTGCCGAAGCCAAAGCGCTGCTGCATCGCTGGCCGATTCCGACTCCGCGGGTCTTGGCGGTAATGTGAATCGCCCGCCGGCGCCTAGGTGGGGTAGCCGATGTCGCGTAGTTCGTTTTTGGGCTGCTTCAAGGTCGCGTCGGGATTCAGGTCCCGCACCAGCTCCTCGGTTAAGCATTGCCGCTCGTAAATCGCCTTCACGGGCGCCATCGGGATGCGGCGCTCGTGGTACCCCCCCGGCCCATTGCCAGTACGGCGCTCCGGATCGCCGTCCAGCGGAGAGAGGAGCGAGGCCAAACCGTCGGGATCGTCGCCCGGCGGCAAGGGAGCGGGGACATTTTTCGGATCAATTACTTAACGCGTCGGAATGTAAGGATCGAAGATTTCAGCTCCTGAATTCTTTCGGGTGATGCTTTCGACTGCGGCGCCATTGCCGTCACTGCAAAGGAGCCTCTCTCGTCAATGCCGACGAGATAAAAGGCAATGATGCTTTCGTCGCCAGACACAGGCGCCGTGTATTGTCCGGCGCGAGCCTCCTGCCCTCTGAATTGCCCCTTCCGGACATCCCCAAACTCAATACCGGGAAGACCTTCTTGTAGTGACTCCTTCATCCCTTCAATTGTCTTATCCAACGCAGCGGAAGATGGCTGAGCGAAAGGAGTCAGCCCGATGGACAAGTTCTCCGTGCTCGGAAACTCGCCGCCGGGCGTCCAGCCGTATTGATAGACGCCGATCTTTTGCATTTCCGGAGGATTTCGCCGGTCCGCTTGCTTCAGGTTACTCGGCGGCCTGATGCTTATCCGCGAATCCGAAAACTCATCTCCCAACCGCGCAACCACGCTCTGGTCGGGCGTCCAGTTTGGCAAGTCGTCTTGGTCTTGTGCAAAAGCAAAAACGTTGCATACGCAGAGCCATACAACGCCGGTTAATGTGATACGCGCGATTGGACAACCGCTTGGAGTCATGGTTTGCACTTTCGTGGGAGATGTCACGTCGGCTTCCTGGAGAACAGAAGCCACGCCCCGACAGCCCCGAAGAGGGTGACGGGAATCAGCGTTCCCAGCATGGGTCCGGATGCTTGCGGAGAATCCAGAATGCTTTGCGAGGCGTATTCGCTCCCACTGCTGCCGAAGCGAACAAGGAGAATCGCAACCGCGAGCAGCGTAAATGCGGCCCCGACAATGCGTTTCGCGATGTACATTGCTTTCTCTCGGACAGCGGCGAATTTGCTACCCGTTCGACGCCCAGGAGGATGGGCCGATAGGATGTTCGCGCGCTGCTGCTACTTCAGCCCGTCGGGCGTGACGCGGGATGAGCCGAGCGTTTGGCCGCCGCCGGGGCCTTGGTTGTCGGCCGGCTTTTGCAGGAACTTCGGGAGCACCACGCGATCGTAGAAGCCGTAGGCGGGGCCTTGGCTCGCCTTCTGCAGGACGCCGCCCACGTTCTCACCTTTGCGGAGCGTGATGATGCCGGGAATGTTCGTGCCGCTGGTCTCCCACGCCGGCTTTCCCTGGTAGATGAAGGTGAGCCTGGTGCGATATTCCTGCACCTGGTGATCGCCGGAACGATGGTAAGACACGGTGCGCTGCTTCGGCCCTTCCACCTTCGCCGCCAGCGTGATTGTGCCGCCGGGACCCACTTTGCAGTTCATCTCCTGCAGCTTCGCCGTCAGAGATTTCGCCACTTGCTCGCGATGGCTGTCCGGCACGCCCGAGACGTCCAGCGTGACGGCGCTCCCCTCGCGGAAGACGAAAAGGTCGGGCTGCGTGAGGGCCTTCTGCAGAAGCGACACCGCCTCCGCGTGCGGAACCTTCACCGCCAAGAGCGTTCCCGGCCTGTTGTGCGGCGACTGCGGGATAAAGGTGTTGCCCCCCTTAGTTTGCACGTGCCCCACGTCGTGGTATTGCCAGAGCTTGATCTGACTGTCGAGGGCGATCAGGTACTGGTTGTTCGCCAAGAGGAAGTTCTCATCCGGAAAGTCGATGGCCCCGTGGATGTGGATGCCCGGCGTGTTGAAGTTCCGCTTCAGCTCGCCCGTAGCCGTGTCCCACACGAGGATGCGGTCCTGCGCGGTGCAGGCGAGCTGCGTCCCCTCGGGGCTGAAGGCGACGTAGGGCCAGGTGAGCTTAGTGGGCGTCTCGGACAACACCGCGATCTCCCGTTTCTGCACGTCGAACAGTCCCACCTTCGAGTCGGAAGCGAAGGCGATCCACCGCCGATCTTCGCTGAGCGCGGGCACGGCGCCGCCGACCAACTGGAAATGGCAGATCGGCGCCGCGGTCCCGACGTTCCAGAGGGCGACCTTGCCGCCGCGGCTGGCGGTGGCGAGCGTCGTAGCGTCGATGAACTCCGCCCACATCACGTCGCGATCGGCGCCGCGGGCGTCGTCGTAGGGGGTCCAGATCAGATGCCTGGCGACTTCTTTGCCGCGGATCGACCAGATTTCCAGGCGATCGTGCTTGCCGAAGCCGAACTCATTCCGCCGCATGACGATATACTGGCCGTTGTCGTGGACGGCCAGCGGGGCCATCTCCCCCTCGGCCGACGCCTCGGCCAGGACCCTGCCCGCTTGCAAATCGCACAGCAGAATACGCGACTCACTCTTGAGCGTGTAGCCGAGCACCGCCTTCCGGGCGAGCGGGTTGACGGCCATGCGGCTGAACTTCTCGAAGAAGTCCTTCTTCTGCGGGAGCGGGACCGACTTTGCCTTGAAGGCGGCGGCCGGCGCCGGCGGCGTGACTTCCCACCCCTGCTGCGCCGCTTCCATGACCACCGCCTCCGACTGCGACCAATCCACGGTGACGATCTTCGGGCCGCCGCCCGCGGGCGCCGCCGGCTGCGGCGTCTCGGGGACCGATTGGAAGGGGCTTTCCTCGACCGGCTGGAACGGACTGGCCGAGCTCATCTTCGCCAGGTAGTCCTGATCGGCCTGGCTGAGCTGCGACACGGCAATGGCCACCTTGGCGCCCCCTTCGCGCTCGAGCGTCAGCCGATCGCCGTCACGGGAAACAAGCTTCGCCGTGAGCGAGAATCGCCCGCTGGCGTCGGTCCAGGTGCGGAACTCCTGCCCCGCCGCCGTCGCGGCCAAGATCACCGCGCCCACTATCGCCGCAAAAGTTTGCTTGGCGGCCGATCGCTGCATCACCATGATCGCTCTCCCAGAATGGAGAAAAGATGAATCCTCACGAAGTCTCTCATCCGATCACGACAATTGTAGAGAAACTTTCCGCGAACGCAAGAGCTGCGCGTCGATTTCCGGGGCCGAATTCGAGACGGGAACACTAATCAACGCTAATGAACACTGATTTCTATTAGTGCCGATAAGCGCAGATTAGCGTTCCTCAAGATCGCAAGCGCGAAGCGTGGGTTTGGCCGCTCACTTGCGGTCGGCCTCGCCGGTCATGGGGACGAAGGCGACGGGCGCCACGGTGCGGGTTTCGATTTCGCCTTGGGGGCCTTTCTCGACCACCGTCAGCTCTTGCCAGTAGTCGCCGACGGGGATCACCAGCCGACCGCCGGGCGCCAACTGATCGATCAGCGGCTGGGGGATGTGGTCGGGCGCGGCGGCGACGATGATCACGTCGAACGGCGCCTTCTCGGGCCAGCCTTGGTAGCCGTCGCCGTGCCGCACGTGGACGTTGTCGTAGCCCAGTTCCGCGAGGCGGACGCGGGCCTGCCGGGCCAGCGGCTCGACAATCTCGATGCTGTAAACCTCGCGGCACAGCTCCGCCAGCACTGCCGCCTGGTATCCCGATCCCGTGCCGACATCCAGCGCCCGGCAGTCCCGCCGCGGCGCCGCCAGCTCGGTCATCAGCGCCACCACATAGGGTTGCGAGATCGTCTGGCCATGGCCGATCGAAAGAGGCCGATCCTCGTAGGCGCTGTCCTGCAGCCCCTCTGGAACCAGGCGATGCCGGGGGACGCGCCCCATCGCCGCGAGCACGCGCTCATCCTCGATCCCGCGCGCGGCAAGCTGCTCCTCAAGCATCCGGCCGCGGGCTTCGGCGAATTGCGACGGCGCCGTCATCCCATTATCCCGTCGATCCTCGACCGCGAGCGGCCGCGAAGAACCTTCCTCCCCCCGCGAGCATCCCGCGAAGGCGCAACCCAAGATCGCGGCCATCGCCGCGCGCGTCAAGCGAAGAATCGGCATCGTAGGAAGCTCCTCACTGCTAGGGTTTCACGGCTGCCGTGCGGCGCCTTCGCGCCAGAAGGGTTTGCGGCGCATTTGGCGGCGGCGGAGCGCGACGACGCAGATCTCTTGCCGGTTATAGGAGAGCTGCCGCGCGCGGACGTACTCGAAGCCCCAGCTCCGCACCCGCTCCAGGTACTCGGGTATCTGCTCGGCCAGGTCCCACTCCATCAGCTTGAGCGTCAGCAGCAGGCCGCGAAAGTTTGTGTCGCGGTGCGTGACGATGTGCTCCACGGTCTCCAGCGTGTAGGACGGGGCGACGTTCAAATCGGCCGTGAGCCAGTGCATCCCGCGGAATGTGCGCCGCTTGAGGTCTTTGCTGCGGGCGCGGAGGTGCGTGAAGTTCTCCCGCTCTAAAACCTCGGGCGCCATCTCGGCCGGATCGATGCCCGTCACCGTGCACCCGCGGTCGAGCAGCGTCTGGCACGAGCCGCCGGGCGAACTTCCCAGCTCGACGCAGTGATCGCCGGGCGAGATCGGCAATCGCGACCACGCCAGCGCCTCCGCCATCTTCAAGTAGGCCCGAGAGACCGCATCCTCCGGCGTCTGAAGCGAATAGACGCCTCCCGGCCAGCGCGACGGCGGGGCCGAGGCGCGATGCCAGCCGATCCACCAGGCGCTGGGCTCGACGAGCACAACGTCGAGAATGCGTTGTCCCGACTTCGCGAGATGGTTCACGGTGGGCGTAATCTCGCCCGCGGCCTCCGCGATTTGCTGCCCCACCTCCTCGGCCAGCGGCGTCACGCCCGGCTCAAAGCCGCGATCGCCGGGCAGCGCCGCATCCCGCTCCCAAACGTGCAGGTGCGCTCGTGCGGCGTGGGGCGCCTCTTTCGCGACGTGCCAGGCTTCGCGGATCATCGTCTCCGCGTCGGTTCCCTCCACGCGGCCGAGCGAGAAGCCGTAGGTGCGGGCGAAGACGCTGCCGAGGTCGAAGTCGTCCGCCAGTTTCGCATCGCTGGGAATCTTAAACGTGACGAAACCCGGCCGCGAAAACGCAAAGCGAAGCTCCGGCCGGAGGCGCGCAATCTCGGCCTTCAGCACCGCCTCGGCGCCGCGCTGACAGACGGTAAAGAGAAAGTCGGACACGTTCCCGTAGAACAGGCGGCTCGCCTGTTTTCGCATTTCGGCTGGGTGGCTGCGGAGCGTAGCAACGCCCCAGCGGCGCCGCAATCAGCCGCGGGGCGCTAGCCCCGGTTCCGACTCCAGGCCACGAAGGTTCAAAGTTCCGAGAACCGGACGCTAGCGCGTCGCGGCTGATTCGTCGGAAGGGCTGGCGGCGATGAAGCGGCTGAGTACCTCCACGTTTTCAATAAAGTCGCGCGTCTCGATGATCTCGTTCACTTCGCCTTCGCCGGCGCGGCGGAGCTCGCCCCGCTCGACCCAGGCGCCGCGCTGGTCCATCCGCTGGACGACTTCCTGCGCCTGCCGGGTGAGACCCGAGGTGAGCCGCGGCACCGGATAGCGATCGACTCGCTCGGCGCGTCGGCGCGCCGACTGCGGAGGGCCGGACTCCAGCAGCCGCTGGTAATCGCGCTGGAGGCGATCCACTTTGGAAGTCACTTTGAAGCCATAGTGCGTCGGCAAGTCGCCGTCGTCATACGTCAGCTCGTACTCCCGCGTGAAGTAGAGCGGCCGGTTCGTCTTCAGCTCGTAAAAGCGGGCGAGCCCCCCTTGGGCAATTGAGAGTCTTTCAAGTACGCCACCGCCCGCGGGATCGGCGTCAGGAACCGCTCTTCGCCGGTGCGGCGATACAGGTCGAGCAGGATAGCCAAAGCCCCTTGCGATTCGCCGCCGGTGATCGACGCCGGCTCGAACTTCCGCGCCCAGGCCGGCTGCATCCGGGCGTTGTACTGCTGCGCCCACGCCGGCTGCGGGTCGGGCATCTGCGCCAAGATGAGAAAGTCGCCTCCCTTCTCCGCCGCCGCGCGATAGCGGTCGTCGCCGTACACGTCCCACGCCTCGAACATCGTGGCGATCATGTCGGCCAGCGTGTTGTCGTTCAGCGTGTAGTAGCCGCGATAATCGGCGCCGGGATACTCCCGCGGCCACGACGCGGGATAATTCGCCTTCACAACCGGATGCTTCGCCGGATCGGAGGGCGCCTCGAATCTCTGCGGCCAGGCGCCGCCCGGATACTGCGCCGCCAGCAGCCGATCGAGCGCGTACCTCGCCGCCTCGTGAATCGCCTCATCGCGAAACTCCAGCGCCTGGTCCACCTGCATGAGGAACCGCAAAGCCGATTGGGTCGTGTCGTCGTCGAGCGTGGTCGTGTTGCGAAGGCCGCTCGCGTCGCCGTGGGGATGATCGACGCGATAGGCGTATCGCCGCCGGTCTTTCGGATCGAACTCGATGCGATAGTCCCATCCTCCCGACATAAGCTGCCCCCGCACCAGGGCCTGCGCCGTCCTCCGGGCCGCATCCAGGTACTCGGAGTCCCCGGTCCAGCGATAAACATCCAAGATCGCCATCCCGACGCTCGGCGTCCCCGGCGGCTGCACCCACGCCGTGGTGCGCGACGCCTCCCCTTCGCCCTCACGATGCGCCAGGTCCGCGCTGTACCGCCAGAGATAAGCTCCCTCGATAGAAACCGATTCGTCGAAGAACCGCACTGCCTTGTTGAGCGCCGCCTCCGCTTTCTCCCGCGTGAGCGGCTCCTCGGCAGCGACAGGCGATTACAGGCAGATCGCTACTAAGACGGCCAATCGGCGCGGCGACATAGGAACCTCCGGATGCATGGCAGGAAATTCAGACAATGGACAATCCCACCGTGCGCGACGGCTATCATACGCCCAAACACGAGCATTACCAAGTCGACGGGCGGTCTGCCGGGACGGCACGTGATTTGCGGCATTCTCTTATTTCTTCTTCACCTTCGAGGCAGCGGACATTGCGCCGCGGTCCGCCGAGCAAAGTTGTGATGTGTCGGAGCAGCTCCGTCCTTGCGATCGCCCTTGTCTTTGGCGCCTGCACAGGCGCGCGGGCCCAAGATGACGCTCCGGCGCGGGATTCACGGCCCGTGGTGCTGACGGTCGCGCTGGAAGACGAGGCGATCACGCCGGCCACGGTCCGGTTTCTGGATCGGGCGATCTCGCAAGCCGAGGACCAACGTGCGGAGTGCCTGGTGGTGATTCTCGACACGCCCGGCGGACTGCTCATATCGACCCGGCGTATCGTGAAGCGGATGATGGCGAGCGAGACGCCGATCGTGGTCTATGTCGCCCCGCCCGGTAGCCGGGCCGCGTCGGCGGGGGTGTTCCTCACGCTGGCCGCCCACGTGGCGGCGATGGCGCCGAGCACCACCATCGGCGCCGCTCACCCCGTGCAGGTCGGCGGGCTGCCGGTCGGACCGCGGCCGGGCGAGTCCGGCGACGACGGCGGCGATTCCCAGACGACGATGGAGGGAAAGATCGTCAACGACACCGTGGCCTGGGCGCGGGCGCTGGCCCGGCGCCGCGAGCGCAACGCCGACTGGGCCGCCGACGCGGTTCTCAAAAGCGACTCGCTGACGGCGTCCGAAGCCGTCGAGAAAGGCGTGGTCGATTTCGTCGCGGACGATCTCGACGAATTGCTCGCCAGGCTCGACGGCCGGGAAATCTCCCTGCCGCAACGAAGCGTGACGCTCGAGACCAGAGATGCGCGCGTGGAGCGCATCTCGATGTGGTGGGGCGAGCGGGTGTTGTCGCTGATCGCCAATCCGAATGTGGCGTTCCTGCTCTTGATGTTCGGCTTCTACGGCATCTTGTTCGAATTGTACAGTCCCGGCTGGGGCGTGCCGGGCACGCTGGGGGTTGTCTGCATGCTGCTGGGCCTGTTCGGTCTGTCAGTGTTGCCCGTCAACTACCTCGGGCTGGCGTTGATCGCCGTTGCTTTTGCGCTCCTGACGGCGGAGGTTTTCGTCACCAGTTACGGCGCGCTGGCGGTCGCGGGAACGGCCTGCCTGGTGCTGGGGGCGGTGACGCTCATCGATTCGCCCGCGGGCTTCGCGCGCGTTTCCCTGAGCGTGGCGCTGCCGGTGGCGGCGGCCACAGCGGCCATCGTCCTGCTGCTGGTCAGCGGGATCGTCCGCTCTCACCGCGCGCGCGTCCAGACCGGCGGCGAAGGAATGATCGGCGAACAAGCGCGGGCCGGCGATGCCTTCTCTCGCACGAATGGCGACTATCAAGGAAGAGTTTTCATCCACGGAGAAACGTGGAGAGCCGTCTCGGGCCAACCGATCGGAGCGGGAGAGGCGTGCCGGGTCCGCGATCGCGAGGGGCTCACCTTAGTTGTCGAGCCGGCGGGCGAGGACAAACCGGCCAGCCGGCCCGCGGAGCCGGCCGGCTGAAGCCGCGTCCCACCGGCCCCACCTGGGAGGAAAACACCATGCCTTCAGCATTGCAATTCATCGGCATCTTTCTCGGCATTCTGGTGCTCTATCTGCTTTCGTGCATCCGCATCCTGTTTGAATACCAGCGGGGCGTGGTATTCCGGCTGGGGCGGGCCATACCCAAGCCCAAGGGTCCCGGCATCATCCTCGTGTTCTGGCCCATCGACCGCATGACGCGCATCAGCCTGCGGACCCACGTTCACGATGTGCCGCCGCAGGATGTGATCACCCGCGACAACGTCTCGGTCAAGGTGAACGCCGTGGTCTATTTCCGGGTGGTCGATCCGATGAAGTCGGTCCTGGAAGTCGAGAACTACACGTTCGCCACCTACCAGCTCTCGCAGACGACGCTTCGCAGCATCGTCGGCCAGGCGCACCTGGATGAGCTTCTGGCGGAGCGGGACAAGATCAATCAGCGGCTTCAGGAGGTAATCGACGTCCAGTCGGATCCCTGGGGCGTGAAGGTGGGGCTGGTGGAAGTGAAGCACGTCGATCTGCCGGAGGTCATGCAGCGCGTGATGGCCAGGCAGGCCGAGAGCGAGCGCGAGCGCCGCGCCAAGGTGATCCACGCCGAAGGCGAGTTCCAGGCGGCCGAAAAGCTCCGCGACGCCGCGACCATCATCGATCAGCAGCCCAAGGCGATGCTGATGCGATTCTTGCAGACCCTGACCGATATCGGCGCCGTGAACAATACGACCATCGTCTTCCCGATCCCGATCGACCTCTTCGAGCCGCTCCTCCGCCGCCAGGCGCCGCCGCGCGCGGCCGAGGAAAGGGACTGACGGAGGAAGGAGCTTACCCGTACAGCTCGTTCGCCTTCGCGTGCGTGATCTTCGGGGCGCGGATCCGCTTGCCGGGGCGCTCTTCGCCGTTGGGGTCGATGTAGACGCGCTGGGCGCGGCCGGGGCGAAGGCCTGAGACGTGGATGTTGAAGATGAAGGCCTCATTCGTCATCGCCCGGAACAAGTGGACGTTGTAGTGGCTCTCCTACCGCGTGCTTTTCGGCGATTCGCGTGTGGCGCGATCGATGACAGAAGCCCGCTTAGGCACGCGTTGTCACGCTCAGAGAACCTTGTGCGCTTTCTTCTTGGGTAACGGGGACAACTTGCCCTTCTTTCGCAGCGTCAACAGAAGCCTCAGCAACTGTTCGCCAGATACTTGGCGACCGGTCTCCTTCTGAAACTCCCCGACTTTTTCTGGTAACAATTCCCGCCGCTTTGCGCCGGGCGCGCAGTGATGCCCGTGGATTTGTCTGGCGCTTAGCCCAGAAAAAAAGGGAGGGTGGCTCGACTCAACTTCGGCGTGTAGGCAGGTTCACAACTCGTTTTGAGTCGCAGACGAATCGGATCGTGTGCGGTGACCAGCAAGACCCGAACGAAGGAGACGTCATGCTTTTCACTCAATGGCTCCAAGAGATGAAGAACCGTCGCGAGCGTCGGCGGCCTTGCCGTCGCAAGTGCGTTTCGCCGGTCGCGAGCGCTCCCGAGACGTTGGAGAAACGGGCGCTCTTTGCAACAACCGCGCTCTTGTCTGGGGGCGTCGATGTCGACGTCCCCGCGATTGAGGCGGCGCCGTCCGCAGGATCGGCTCTTGAAATCGGCGGGATCGGCGCGAACAGCACTCCCCACCTGGGGCCGGGTGGCGGCCCGCGTCAACGGCGCCTTGAAATCGGCGGGATTGGCGAGAGCGGGCTCGATCCCAAAATGCCGGATTTGGGCGACAGATCCTCACAGCCGACGCTTCTTACCGCTCACGTTTACAATCGTGAAGACGTAAGCATCCGGCACGTGCGCCTGAAGGCGGTGTATCTCGTACCTAAGGATCGTACGCCGTCGGCGGGTTGGCAGGACGACTTAACGAATATCCTGCCGCGGTTGAAGAACTTCCATGAACGCGAGTTCCGCACGGCGCGCGGCGGCGAATTCTCCAAGATGAGCCTCGAGTTGCATGGCCCGGTGACCGGCGCCAAAAGCACCGACGGCTATCGTGACCTGGGCGACGACTTCTACGGAAAGATGGTGCGCGAGGTGCGCGAGCTCGACCGCGCCGGTGGATTGACTCATCCGGTATACGAGTCCGCCTCCGTCGAAGATCAGGCAGGCCCGCCGAGCGTCACCGTCTATCTCATTTTCGCCGATTGGGGGCTAGAGGACGTAGCGCCGGCGTCGCACTATCAAAAATGCCTTTGGGACGAGGCGGCCCACGACTATGTCTGCCACGGCGAGCCTCCCTCCGCCCGCGACTGGTTAGACGAGCGCGGATACTTCGTCGGAGGGAACGCTCCGGCCGGATACGACCTGAGCGATATCTCGCAGGCCGGGGGGTCACAAGCCAGATTCTGGGGAATCGACGACGAACTGGGCGCCTACGGCGCCGGGATTGTCACGGAAGAAGGATGGAAGCACCCCGAAATCGAGGGGACCGCGGTGGTTGCTTACCACGAAGGCCCCGGTCATTCGCTCGGAATGCCGCATCCCGAGCCGGAGGCAGCCAACGCCCGGAATCCAGGCGTCATGGGACTGGCGCTGTATAACAGCACACTCGAAGACGCCTACATTGAGCCGTCCATTCTGCGCGAAATGGCGCCGCCGTCGCTGATCGCTCCCTGGATCGAGGCGTCCGAATTTCTTAGGACAAATACAGCGCGAGAGACCAGGTACCACGGCATTCGGCTGACGTTTACGGAGGCGATCGACGCCAGCACGGTTGATCCCGACGATTTCGAGATTCGCGTGCAGTCTATGCTCCCGCCCGCCGAGCCGTTTACGGCCGCGGTCACGAGCATCGTCGCGGATGAGGATCAGGCCAATTATGAAATCCGGTTTCCAACGATGACCTTTGACGACAACGCCTGGTACAGGATCGACGTGCGAGTTGGCCCCGATATTCAGGACTTGCAAGGCGACCTGCTGGATCCGAATCAGGACCGAGTACCAGGCGACAGCTACCGCATGTTCGCCGTCAATCACCCCTTCGCCGCACAAAGTCCGGCTGATCTTGATCTTTCGGTTCTCGTCCCTCGCGATGAGCTGAATTCTCGGCGCGGGGATAGGACGCGAATTCCAACCGGCCCGGATTTGCGGCAGCTCAGGACCGGCGCGTTCGTGGTCAATCAGCGGCTGCTGGAGAGCGCCGCGTTCCAGCGTAGTTTCGTGGCGGCCGGCTCTGGGCTTGCGCTCGAACAACCGGCGAGCGTCAACACCACGACGAATGCCGCCGCCCTGTCGGACGGAAGGATTTCCGTCTCCGGAGCGGAGCTACTGGTTGCGAACAGTTCGTTTCGTGGCGCGGAGAACGCCGTTCAACTGGACGATGGAACGCTCACGATCACCGGCTCCGACCTGGATGACGTGGTCGTCGTCGATGAGACTTCCGACGGCGCTCTGGTGGTCACCGTTTCCACCTACGACGGCGCGGGGAGCCTCGTCCGAGAAGAGCAGACCGTAACGAATCGCGAGGAAGCAACGGACCTGGTGTTTGAAGGCCTCGCCGGAGACGATTGGTTCCTCAACTCCACAAGCATGCCGGCTCGAGCCGATGGCGGCTCGGGGAGCGACTACTTGAGCGGCGGAAGCGCACACGATCGTCTCTTCGGCGCGCGGGGGGACGACGTGCTCAGAGGGGGGAGCGGTCGTGATCGGCTGTACGGCGGAAACGGTCACGATCGGATGTTCGGCGGCTCGGGCCGCGATCGCCTCTACGGGGCGCGTGGCAACGACCTGCTCTACGGCGGCCGCCACAACGACGTCCTGAAGGGCGGCGCCGGCAACGACATTCTGAAAGGCGGTCGCAATAACGATCGGCTCTATGGCGGCGCCGGAAACGATCGCCTTTACGGCCAGCACGGGCACGATCGCCTCTACGGCCAGAGCGGCCATGACCGTCTCGACGGCGGGCGGCATAACGACCGGCTCTACGGCGGCCGCCACAACGACGTCCTGAAAGGCGGTCGCAATAACGATCGGCTCTATGGCGGCGCCGGAAACGATCGCCTTTACGGCCAGCACGGGCACGACCGGCTCTATGGACAGAGCGGCCATGACCGTCTCGACGGCGGACGGCATAACGACCGGCTGTACGGTGCCGACGGCCGCGACCGGCTCTACGGCCGCTCGGGCAACGATCGCCTGGACGGCGGGTACGATGGCGATCGGGACTATCTCCACGGAGGCTCCGGCACGGACCGCTTCATCCAGCACCTGCAACGGCGCGTCCGACGGTGGTTCTGGAGCTGGCGGAGCTACTGGTCCGCCGAGGACGCGATCGCCGACGCCCGCGACCGCGTCTACAACCGCCGGCACTAACCAGCCCGCAAGCGCGCTCGTCCGCCTTGGCGAGTCGTTGGACCGCACAGCCGTCGAGTTTGTCTCGGCGGCTCTCAACGGACCCTGACCGATATCGGCGCCGTGAACAACACGACCATCGTCTTCCCGATCCCGATCGACCTGTTCGAGCCGCTGCTCCGCCGCCAGGCGCCATCGCGGTCCGCGGCCGGGGAAAGGGAAGGGGAGTGATGGTGTAAGGCTCGCGCGAGCAAAGAGCCACTCAGTAGAACTCAGTAGATACGCGCGTCGATTTACCGAATCACCACCTTGGAGCCGATCGAGAGGATCGCTGCTACGTCGGCGGCGTCCCGGGGGGCGAGGCTGAGGCAGCCCGCGGTTTCTCCCGAGCCGGCTTCGGGGCTGCCGTGCAGGCTCATCCCGCCGCCGAGATCGATCCACCAGGAGCCGTACGGGTTGGCGGGATTCCCCGCGGGGACCGATTGACCCGCCGCGGAGTAGTACGCGCGGCCGGGCTGGATGTCGAGCACGTCGTACTGCCCCGCCTTCGGCGCCGGATCATCGCCAGCCTGCACTGGGAAGCGTCCGGCGTAGAGGCCGCCGAGGAATAGCGTCAACTCGCTGCGATCCACGTCGATCTCCGCCCGCAGCGGGCCTCGCAGCACCTTCAGCTCGGTCCCCGCCACGAGCAACTCCGGGTCGCGAATGCCGTTGATGTTTTGCAGCAGCGTGAGCGGCGCGTTGTATCGAGCGGCGATCGCAGTGAGCGTCTCGCCGCGCATCGCCTTGTGCGGCGGCTCCAGCAGGTGCCGCGTGGAGTAGATCACCGTGCCCGCGAGCTGGTCGAGCCGCTCGTTGAGCTGCTTGTGCGTGGCGGCGTCGAGATCGGGATGCTGGTAAAACACGGAAAGCGTCAACAGCGCCAGCGCCAGTTTGCCGTCGGCGATGTGCCCTTCCGCTTTGTGCCGCGCCTGTTCGAAGGCGTAAAGGGCGGCGGCGGGGGAGGAGTAGCGCGATGGGCCTTCCTCGGCCGCCGCCGACGGATCGGACGTCTCCGGCTCTCGAAGCGGCGTGGTGAGCGAGGCGCCTCCTCGCACGCTGTCGGCGGGAGCGACCTCCTCCACGGCGCCGGCCGGCGCGACGGCGCCCGGGGTGTCTGCATCGCTGCCGGTCGTGAGATGGCTGGGAGGATCCGGCATCGAGGAAGCTGCGTCCCGTGAGGGTGGGTGCGCGTTCCCCGGCGGCGTCGCGGCGAGGGAGCTTTCCGAGGAAATCGACGCCGCGACATTCGGCAAAACATCGGCGGGCGCGGGGGACGGCGTGAGTTCGGCAGTCGCATCCCAGGGCGACAGCGGCGGCGCCTCCACGGCGATGCTCGCCGGCTCGGGCGCCGCCGGGTCCTGCGGCGCCGCGCCGCTCATGGCCCCGAACTGGATAGGAAGCTCGATCTGCCCCTGCGTCAACGCCTGATAAGCGACGAACAGCACGGCCAGCAGCGCCACCACAACCAGAGCCGTCTTCAGCGTTTGCACGATCGTCCTCCTTGACCCGCGATCGCTCGATCCCTGAGCGCCGGCGCCCCCGGTAGCCCGACAACAAGGGCGCGGCGCGAATAGTACGCTAAGCGAGTGAACAGGAAAAGAGCAACTGCAAGAAAATGCGGACGTGGGTGCATGACGGGGTTCGCAATGGAGTTTTGGGATTTGTCGCAGCAGGGTGTG
>JAHWKS010000614.1 GCA_019347795.1 Planctomycetota bacterium
TGAGTGATTTGTGGGTCCGGCCGGGTACCTGGGGCGCCGCAACCGGGGGGCGGGAGTCTTTTTGGGCAACGGCGTTATCGAGGTGCGGACCATCTCCCCCTAATATGAGTCCCGACCCCCCTGATCTAATACTTCAATTCTACGCCCGATATTCCCATCCGGCCCCAGTTCTCGCCGCTCTTTACATCGACTCCCAAGGGAATGGACAAGGGATGAACGGCAGACATTTCCTCCACCACCATCCCGGCGAGGGGTTCAACCTCGTCCACCGGGGCCTCAAACAGCAATTCGTCGTGGATCTGTAGCAGCATCCGTGCCGAAAACGAGTCGCGGGTCAAACGCCGGTGGATCCCCAACATGGCGAGCTTGATCAGGTCGGCCGCCGAGCCTTGGATGACCGTGTTGATCGCGGTGCGTTCAGGCAGGTTTCTTTGATAGGCGCCGGCGCGGGAGGCCCTCCCCCGAATGCCGCTGATGCGGCGTCGCCGGCCGAGGATAGTTTTAACATAACCAGTCCGACGACAATCTTCCAGTATCTTTTCCATGAACTCCGTCACCCCCGGGTACCGCGCGAAGTAGGCGTCGATGAAGCGGGCGGCCTCGCTCCGCTCGATCCCCAGCGTTTTCGCCAGTCCGAAGGGGCTTTGGCCGTAGATCACGCCGAAGTTCACCGCCTTGGCGGTTCGCCGCATGTCGGGGGACACTTCGTCCAGCGGCACGCCGAACACCTCGCTCGCCACCCGGGCGTGGATGTCCTCGTCGTTGGCGAACGCCGCCGCCAGGGCGGCGTCTCCCGAGTAGTGGGCCAGCACCCGCAGCTCGATTTGCGAGTAGTCCGCCGCCACCAGCCGCCACCCCGGCTCGCCGGGAATGAACGCGGTGCGGATCTCGCGGCCGACGTCGGTGCGGATCGGAATGTTCTGCAGGTTCGGCTCATTGGACGAGAGCCGGCCCGTGGCGGCCACCACCTGATTGAACGACGTGTGCACCCGCCCCGTCTCCGGAAGCACCAGTTCCGGCAGGGCGTCAATGTAGGTGCTCTTGAGCTTGGCGTACTGCCGGTACTCGACGATTTTCGCCGGCAGCGGATGCACGCGGGCGAGTTGCTCCAGCACATCGACGTTGGTGCTGGCGCCGGTCTTGTTGCGGCGCACGACCGGCAGCTTCAGATCGGTGAACAGAATCTCCGCGAGCTGCTTCGTCGAGCCGATGTTGAACTCCCGGCCCACCATCTCGTGAATCTCTTTCTCAAGCGTCGCCATTCGCCGGGCGTATTCCTCGCTGAGCGACTTGAGGTGCGCTGTGTCGATCTTCACCCCCGTGTGCTCCAGCTCCACGAGCACTTCGATGAGCGGCATCTCCACCGTTTCGAACAGCTCAGTCAATTCGTCCGCCTCCAGCTTCTCGCGCAGGATCGTCCAGAGGCGGAGCGGCACGTCGGCGTCTTCGGCGGCGTAGGGCGCGACCGCGGCCACGGGCGACTCGTCCATGCGCCGCTGATTCTTGCCTGAGCCGATCACGTCTTCAATCTTCGACGTCACGTGGTTCAGGTACCGCCGGGCGAGGTCGTCCAGGCCGTGGTTCTGCTCGCCCGCCTCCAGCAGATAATCGGCGACCATCGTGTCAAAGGCGACGCCGGCGAGGCGCCGCCCGGCCGCCCGCAGCACCCCCATGTCGTACTTCAGGTTCTGGCCGATCTTCTTGATGGCGGGGTTCTCGAAAACCGGCGCCAGGCGGTTGAGCGTCTGGTGGGGATCGAGGCAGCCGTCGCACTCCGGTCCCCGCACGGGCACGTACCAGGCTTCGCCCGCCTTCCACGCCAGCGCGTAGCCGGCGACCTGCGCCGCCCGGGGGCTGATCGAGGTCGTCTCGGTGTCGATCGAGATGTACTCTTGCCGCGCCAGCTCCGCGACGAGTTGGTCCAACTCCTCAAGCGACTTCACGACGCGATAGTCCGCGACCCATTCCACCGGCGGCGGGATCTCCTCCGGCGCCGGCGCATCGAGCCGCTCGCCCAGCCGCCGGAAGCCGAACTCCTGGAACAGGTCGAGCGTGCGCTGCCGATCGACCCCGCCGACGCGGCCGGCGCTCCAGTCGATCTCCACGGGCACGTTCGCATCGAGCCGCACCAGTTGCCGGCTCAAGAGGGCCTGCTCGCGGTACGTGATCAGGTTCTCGCTCCGCTTCCTGCCTTTCACCTCCGCCGCGTGATTAAGCACTTCCTCGAGCGTGCCGTACTGCTGCAAAAGCTGGCTGGCGATCTTCGGCCCGATCAGCGGCACGCCGGGGACGTTATCGACCGAATCTCCCACGAGGCTCTGAAAATCGACGACCTGCTCGGGCCGCACGCCCCAGTCGGCCATCAGCGCCGCGGCGTCGAGCACCTGCCCTTTGCGCGGGTTGAACATCTTGACGCGGTCGGTGATGAGCTGCCGGCAATCCTTGTCGCTCGTCACCAGATAGCACTCCCCTTCCAGCTCTTCGACGACGCGGGCGATCGTGGCCAGCACGTCGTCCGCCTCGAAGCCCTCCTTCTCGACGACCGCCACCCCCAGCGCATCGAGCACGCGGCGGATGTGCGGAATCTGGGGACGCAGGTCGGTCGGCATCTCGTCGCGATGCGCCTTGTAGTCGGCGTACAGCTCGCTGCGAAAGGTATGCTCCGAGACATCGAACGCCACGAACAGGTAGTCCGGCTTGCGGTGCTCCAGAAGATCAAAGACATCGCGGGTGAACCCGAAGATCGCCCCGGTCGGCTCGCCCGACGGGCTGCTCATGTCGGGCATCACGTGGAACACCTGAAAGATGAGCGAGTGGGCGTCCACCACGTAAACCCGCTTCCCCTTGAGGCTCGTGAGCGGCGCCGCGGGGGGCGGCGGAGGCGCGGCGGCCTCTTTTTTCGGCGCCGCCGGCGGTTCGGCCTTCGCCGGCGCAGAGGGAACGTCGTCGGCGGCATCAAAACCCATGAGCGTGCGCTGGCGGCGCGAAGTCGGCATGAAGATGAACAGGGGCTCGGGTGCGAGAGGGGGGAACATGCGGCGCCGCTCGATGCGGCTGTTTAATTCTATCGCGGATGCACGCTCGCTTGCAGGCGTTTGCCGAGTAGGCGAAATCTTTACTCTCGCGAAGCGAAAGACGACTAACCAGCGTCCGCGGCGAATCCCTCTCCGAACAGCTCGATTTCCAATCCTGTCAGCAATCCCACGCATTCGGTCGAGGTGGGACGCCGCAGCGGGCTCTTCGCCAGCATCCGCCGGATGACGCGGGCCGCGCGTCCGGGCGTCTGCGGCGAGAGGCTACGGATGTCGGGCGGAGATTCCTGCAAGTGGGCGGCGGCGACGCGATCGGCGTCGGCATCGTCGAAGGGGACGCGGCCGGTCAGCATTTCGAAGAGCATCACGCCGATGCTGTAAACATCGCTCACGGCATGGATCGGCTCGGCGGTGCAGAACGTCTCCGGCGCCGCGTAGGCGACGCTCCCGGCGAACATGCGATCGCGCAGGGGGCGCGACTCGCACGGCTGCGCCAGACCCAGGTCCAGCAGCGTGACGTGGCCGGTGGGAGAGACGTGCACATTGGCCGGCTTCACGTCGCCGTGCCGCCAGCCGTGACGATGGAGGGCCGCCAGGGCTTCGCACATTTGCCGCGCGATCCAGAGCGCGTGCGAGGCCGTGAGCGGCGCGGAGGCGGAAAGGGCCTCCGCAAGCGTTACGCCGCTCAGGTAGGGAAGCACGAGAAAGTGCGGCGCCCGCTGTACTTGGGAACTCAGCACCGCCGCCACGTGCGGATGGACGATCTTGCGCCCCAAGCACGCCTCGCGGCGCAGCATCTCGATGCACTGCGGCGAGGTTGCAAACTGCGGCTTGAGCAGCTTGACGGCGTAGTCGCCCGGCCAGGGGTCGGTTCGACGGGAAGGCTGGGCCCGGTGAATCCGCGACCAGCGGCCTTCGCCGATCTGCTCCAGCAGCCGCCATCCTTGCACGATCGGTCGGGCCGCGGCAAGCGCGACGCGAGCCGCCGGGGCGGAAGCCTCGGTAACCTGGGTCATCAGCGATATGCGGGAAAAGAAGGAAGGCGGCCGGCGCGGGAACGCAGCCGCGATAAGCTCCTCATGTACTCCATCGTCCGTTGGCAAGCGCAGAAGTGAGAGTTTTCAGGCGGCCGATGGTCCGTCTCTCATCGCCACCGAGCTTGCCTCGGTGGTTAAAACGCCTTTGCTCCAGAATGATGCGCCCGCGCACACCCTTCGCGGTTAGGCCCCCGGAGGCGGCCGAACCCCCCCCAACCCGTGGGGAAAAAAAATGGGGTCGCGCTGGAGCACAATCCTATAGCCCACC
>JAHWKS010000013.1 GCA_019347795.1 Planctomycetota bacterium
AGTTGTTACGAGTCCCGTGGGATCGACTTCGGCCATTTCCGTGTCGTTGGAGTCGAACGAGGTGGTGCGGGTCACGTCTTCGCTCGAACCGTCGCTGTAGCGGGCGATCACCGTCAACTGCTGATCCCCTTCGCGCTGCATGAGCCGCTCTTGCGGATAGACCTCGATGCCGGTCACCACGGGATCTTCCGGACTGCCGTAGGGCATGCCTTGCTCGATCCAACGACGCAGCACGCGATAGAAGGGAGAGTCGGCGTCGATCCGATGTCCGCCGCCGTGAGGGACCTTCGCGGTGGCCTTGGTCAAAAGCAGGCTGCGATCGGGCGCCGCGGGGAATAAACGCCGGCCGCGCGCCTCTTTCACCAGGTGCTCGAAATCCTCGGCCGGTTCAAAGCCCAACAGCGAAAGGGCGAAGCCGTTCTGACCTCCCGACTTGCCGTGGCAGCCGCCGCCGTTGCAGCCGAATTTCGTGAAGACGGGCACGACCTGGTTGGGGAAGTTGACCGGCAGGTCCTCGCCGATGTTGCTCACCTCGACCTCCACCTGCGCCTCGGGACCTGCTGGCGATTTCGCATGGATTGTCGCTTTGCCTTCGGCGATCGGAGTGACCCAGCCGGTTTCATCCACCCGGGCGACGCCGTCCGGCGACACGGTGTACGCCACATCCCGCGTCAGGTCGCGAAGCTGGGCGGTGGAATAGCTGCCGGTCACGAGAAGCTGCTGCCCGGCGTCCCGCCCGGCGATGGCGAAGGCGCCGCCGGCGGCCCGGCCGGTTTCGATCGCGATCGATTGCAACTGGCCGGGATCGCCCAAACCAGGCGGCTCCGGCCGGTTCTCCTGAGCGCCGGCGCCGGCGGTCAGGCAAGCCGAAAGGACCAGGGCCAAAGTCGGAGCAAAGCGTCGCATGAGGTTCTCCCTATCCTCTTGGTAAAGAAGGATGTCAGATCATCCGCAGGCAGGCCATAAGGGTGGGTCGCCCGGCATTATCCCATCAACCTGCGCTGATTGCAAGCAAGAATTGACCGAACTTTGATGGGAATTCGGCTGCGGTTGAGAGCCCGCAGCGGATCGCCAAAAGAGCAACGGCGGGCGCGCACGCCGATAGAGCAATAGAGAGGGAGTAGTGGAGTGATGGAGTATTGGTTGAATGTTGAATCTCCGTCCCTCCATCACTCCATTACTCCAACACTCCAGCACTCCGTGGGGGACGAGAAATGACGCACCAACCCCCTACACGTCCAGCGCCGGTTCGCCGATGTAGAGTTGCAGGATCTGGCTTTGCACCTTGATCGCCCGGATCAGAATCCAGATCTGCTCGGGCGAGAACTTCCGTGGGTCGGAGCGGGCGAGGTTCTCCAGCTCCTCGGTCATCGCGGCGTGCTGGTCGGTCGCGGCTTGCAGACGCAGGCCGGTTGATTTCCAGGCGGTCGCCAGGCTGTTCGTGTTTTCCAGCTCCTCGATGTCGTCCACGGCATTGCTCAGGAGGAGGCAAAGCCGGGCCACGTCGCGGGGCGAAGAGCCGGGTTGGAGCTGCTCAATACGTGCGGCGAGTTGCTGGCAATTCATCGGGTCGGATTGGGCGAATGCGGCGAAAAGACGAGACTCGGTTGAGTTTCATTAAAACTTTAGCTCAAGTTTTGCGCCCGGCGGGAATTCGCGCAAGTCAGGCTGTGGCCGAAAGAACGGCGCCGTAATGCTCCAGCAGCCGCTCAGCGGCGCCAGCGGCCTGGAAGGCGTCCTCCGCTCGCCGCCGTAGCCGCGTCGCCCATTGCTCGCGAGCGGCCGGGTCGTTGAGAAGCGCGGTTACGGCGACTGCCAGCGAGTCCTGGTCGTCCGGCGGCGTTAGGAGATCGGCATAGTCCGAGCGAGGCAGAATCTCCGTTGTCCCGCCGACGTCGCTGGCCACGAGCGGAACGCCCGCAGCCGCCGCCTCCAGCAGCACCCGCCCCAGCGGCTCCTGCCGCGACGCATGAACCAGCAGCGTCAGCTCGCTGAGCAGGCGCGCCACGTCGCGCCGCACGCCCAGAAAGTGCGCCCGGCCGGTCAACGGCGGCCGCGCGGCGATTTCGCGCAGGCGACGCTCGTATTCGACCGCCTCACCCTTCTGCGAAGATCGCTCGCCGACGATCAGCCAATGCAGTTGTGGAAACCGCGGCGCCAATCGCTGCATCGCCGCAGCGGTTACGTCGAGCCCCTTGCGCGGCCCGATCTGGCCGATGCTGGCGAGAAGCTGAACGTGGCGAGGCAATGCTAATTCCTCATGTAAGTATCCCGTCGGCGGCCGCGGGCGGAACTGCTTGACATCAACGCCGTTGTGACAGACGTAGGTTTTCTCCGCGGCGAGTCCTTGTGCGACGTGCCAGTCGCGGGTCGCGGCGGAGACCGCCAATAACCGCGCAGAGCGATTGACGTCGCCGATTGCGGTGCGGCTGAGCGTGAGGATGTCGCGGAGATGCCCGATGCTCGGCACGCCTGCTTCCGCAGTCGCGGGGCCGGAGAGCCGGCTCGTCGAAAGGCTGTTCGCGTGCAACAAATCCGGACGCAGCAGCCGCAATGTCTGGCACAGTCTTCGGCGCAACTCGGCTTGCGGCAGCTTCACTCCCCGGTCGTCGAACATCTCCCACGGGCGCACGTCCACGTTACTTTCGCGCAGCGCCTCAGCCAGCTCGCCCCTTGGCGGCGCCAGCGCGAGCGGCTCAAACCCGGCGCCGCGCACCCGCTCCAAGATCGCCAGCAACGACTGCTCGCCGCCATGTAGTGTGGGATACTCGAAAACGTACAGCACGCGCGGCATGCGAGAAACCAGTCGGTGAAGAAGCCGACACCAATTCGAGAGGATCCGTCGCCTTCACCTGGAAAAGCACTTGGCCCGGCTCAATTTCACCAGAGTTGAAGAGTCGCTGCTAGGCTAACTCCCAACGGCGCGACCGTCCATTGGCGACGCGGGCAGAGATCGAGACTGGCCCGCCCACCGCGGGAGCTTTCCTCGCGGCCAGCCTGTGCCCCGACGCCGTTCGTCAGGAATTGACCGCTGCCGGAACAGTTCGGATATTGAGGGCTCGCTTTCTCCCACTCCAAGAGACCGCCCCATGCCCGATTCGCAGTGTCTTGCCCGCTACGCCTCTGCTTTGGAATTCGCCGAGACGCAGGTTGCGCAGCTTGCGGAGCGGCATCCCGGCTACTTCCCGATTTACACGAAGGACGGTAAATGGCTGCATGAGGGAGAGCTATGGACCGATTGGACCGGCGGTTTTTGCGCGGGGATGATGTGGCAGTTCCATCGTCGCACCGGCGATGCTGAGTGGCGGCGCCGGGCGGAGGAATACTCCAAGCTGCTGGAGCATCGGCAGCACGACCGCAACGTGCACGACCTGGGGTTCATCTTCCTCAACACGTACCTGCCGTGGTACGAACTCACCGGCGAGCAGCATCTGCACGACGTGCTGATCCAGGCCGGCCGGACGCTCGCGAAGCGGTTCCGCGAGAAGGGGCAATACCTGTGCAGCTTCATCGGGCCGGAGTCGCTGTTCATCGACATCATGATGAACGTGCCGCTCATCTTCTACGCCGGGAATGAGACCCACGGTCCAGAGTTGTTGCGGGTGGCACACGCCCACTGCCAGAGGACGGCCGAGCGGATTGTGCGGGAGGACGGCTCCACCGCTCATGAAGGAGTTTTTGACACGCAGACCGGCGAGTTCCTGCGTCAATCGACGCATCAGGGAAAAAGCGCCGACAGCGCCTGGGCCCGTGGACTGGCGTGGTCGCTGTACGGCTACAGCAAGTGCTATCGCCTCACCGGCGACGAGAGCTACCTCGCCGTGTCCGAGCGAAACGCCGACTACTGGCTTCGCCGACTGCCGGAGGACAAGGTCCCCTTCTGGGACTTCGACGCCGACTTATCCCAGCCGCCGCCGCTGGGCGCCCAGAAGGAATCCTCCGCTGGCGCCATCGCCGCCAGCGGCCTGTTGGACCTGGCGACGCAGACGCATTCGCCCGAGAAGGCAAAGGCCTATCGCGACACGGCCCTGGCGACGTTGGACGCGTTGACCGAGCCCGACTACCTCGCCATCGACACGCCCGGCTGGGAAGGGATCCTCAAGCACGGCGTCTACCACACCACCAAGAACCTCGGCGTCGATGAATCGGTGATGTGGGGCGAGTTCTTCTTTGTCGAAGCGCTCACGAAAGTGGTGAGCGAGAAGGAAACACGATAGCAAGCTCCCGCCGTGAGGCCGACATGGTTTTGATCGAACGCGGCTTTTCCCCGCATGAATCGCCCGCTGAAAGTTTCGCACAGCGAATCGAGTTAAACCATCCGAACGCGCGCTAGAATGAGTGTGGGGCTTTGTCCAGAGCTACGCCCCGAGAGCGAAAAATGACGAAAGAGCGATTTGTTGAGCTTATTTCACAAGAACCGTTTCGCCCTTTCACCGTCCGCATTGACGGCAAGGAATTGCGCGTCGAGAACTGGTCCATGGCGATGTTTCATCCCGCGGTCGCGGAAGTGTTCGTCGTCACGCGTGAAGGCGCCCACGAGTTTTTGCCGGAGAACGTGCAATTGCTGACCGCTCACGGAGCAATCGTCTCGGGGTAGGTCGCCAGCTCGACGCGGCGGTTCTTGGCCTGGCCGGCGGTGCTGGCGTTGGAGGCGAGCGGTTGGCTCGGGCCGTGGCCGAGGATCTTGAGCTGCTCGGCCGGCAGGCGGTTGCGCTGCGTGAGTTGGTTGAACACCGCCGTGGCCTGCGCTGTGGAAAGCTCGTGGTTGCTGTACCGCCCGCCGGGGATCGGCGCCGTGGAGGTGTGACCCTCGACCACGATCACCTGCTGCGGATAGTGTTGGGTGAGGACGCTCGCCGCTCGATCGATCAGGGCATACGCGCCTTGGTGGAACTGCGCGGTTCCGGGGGCGAAGAGCTGATCCGCCGGCAGCTCGATGCGCACGATGTCTCCGTCCTTGCGCATCTCCAGCCCCGCCGCCTCGACCATCGGCAGCACATCCTGATGGCTGGTGTTGGCGGTGATGGTCGCGCCGCCGCGGCGGCGCACCGACGCCTCCAGCGCCTCGACCTGCTTGCCCGTCTCGGCCCGGGCCAGACGCTCCTCGCGAAGCTGCGTCGCGGAGTCGGTGAGCTGCTTCTGCAGAAGCCGGACCTGGTCCTGAAGGATCTGCCGCTCCTGCTCCATCTTCGCGAGCTGCACCATCAAGTCGCCGTTGTCGGCGTCGAGCGATCCGGCCCGCACACTCAGGTCCTCAAACTGCGCCAGGGCCGCCGCGGGGGGCGGCGTCTGTCCGATGCCCGCGGGCGGCGGCTCGGCCGGCAGATACGGATTCTGATTGCAGCCGGCGGCGAGAAGGCCGGCCAACAGCAGAATGGACGGTGTCGATCTGCGTCGCATGACGGGCAACTCCTGTCGCGGGTGCGCTCGATCCGCGCCGAGAGCGTACGGCGCGGGATAGTAACGTCGGCGTCCCCCCTCGGGCAAGGGCATTTGAGCTTGGAGTTTAGGTTTCCGCATAGTTGAGCTCCGTTGAATCATCGACTTCCGGCAGGGGAGCAGCCTGAAGGCTGGACTCCCCCCGGGGATAACTTCCGTAGAACCGTTTGATGTAGTGGCGCCGGCGGCTGTGGAGCACGTGCCGCTCCCACCCCCAGCGGCGAAGCGCGCGGTCGGAAATGCGCCGGTTCCACGCCTCGCAGACGATCGCGTCGGTACGCTTAATCCGCGCGACCACGTCCAAGGTGACGATGGCCCGCCGCACTGTCTGAAAGCTGGCGCGGGGCGTAGAGACGAAATACCGCAGCGCGAGGAAGTTCGGCAACCGCCGCGGTTGGTTGTAGTACAGAAGGCAGCGATCGCCCGCTTCGCCGCGCTCCAACTCCTCCGGGGTTCGCCAGACACCGCCCAGCGTGAACAGCTTGGGCCAGGGGCGAAGATGCACCGCGATCAGGCGGCCGGCGGCAGCCTCGATCACGCCATAACTGCGGCGCCGCAGCAACTCCGCTCCGTCGTCAAGATCGGCGATAGATTCCCAAAGCCATCCCATGCCCAGATTCCTTTCCAGGAGGAAGCCTAGCACGCTGACAGCCGCCGCGCCGGGTTGCAAACAATCTTTCAGCCAGATTTCCGAAACGCCGGCGTCATCACCGGCGCCGGCCGCACAACCGGAACGGGCATAGCACGGGCGTGATCTCAATGGGGGCAACCGTGGACGAGCGCCCAACGGCTTGATCCCTAAAACCTACTTCCCCGCGTGCGTTAGTTCGACGACGGTGGCGGCGGCGGGCTTGATTTCGATCGGCACGGTCCAGGCGGCGGCACCCACTTTGCACAGCCCCTCGCCTCCATACTGGCAGTAGTAATAGGTGACGCCCACGTCGAGCGAGTCCTCCCCTTCGCCGCGGACGGGAAGCTCGATGGCGAAGGTCGAAGTTGGCGCCTGGAGGCGGGTCGTCTTGCCCAGCGCCGCGCGATCGACGGGGCCGGTCTCTTCGTTCGCTTCAACGCGATAGCCATTGGGGGCCAGCTCGTTGATCTTCCAGCCCTTGGGCAGTTCAATATTCACGCGCAGCGTGATCTTGCCGTCCTGCGGCGCGACCGCCGTGGGAGCGACCTTCGCCCGCGGCGTCCCGGCGAAGGCGGGCGCCGGGGCTTGCTCGATCGGCGCCGGCGGCGTCAGGCCCTGGATCTCCAGCGTCTCAACCTGGTTGCCGCCGGCGAGGTCGATGGTCCGAATGCGGTGGTTGTTCGTGTCGGCGACATAGACCTTCCCCGCCGCGTAGGAGACGCCCGCCGGTTCGTCGAAGGTATTGTCTCTGCCGCCAGCGATGGTCCTGACGTTCAAGGTCTTCAGGTCCAGCTCCTTCACTTTGTCGTTGTAGGTGTCGGCCAGGTAGAGCTTGCCGTTGTAATGGGTCACGCCTAACACGTGCTGCAAGCGAACCCTCGTGCCGCGGCCGTCCACGTCGCCGAACTCGAACAGCCGACCGGTGGGGAGATGGGCCGTGCCGACCACGGTCTTGACCTCTCCCGCCGGGTCGAAGGGAACGGCCCGGATTGAGCTGCCCTCGCTGTCGGCCACGTAGAGCCATTGCCCGTCGGAGGCAAGGCCGCTGGGCTGGGCGAACGAGGCGTAGCCGATCTCGAAGGGAGTCCTGGGCAAGAGCGGGCCGTCCACGATGTCCTCGCGTCCGTTCCCGGCGTAGGGGCCGATCTCCGACTCGTCCAGCGGCATCTTCCAAATCTGGTGCGGGCCGGCCATGGCAATGTAGAGATCGTCCTGGTGGACCCACAGCGCCCAGGGACTGGCCAGGGCGGTCCGCTGAGGCCGGCCGACCCAGCGCGTGGGAGGCCGACCACTTTGCGCCTGCTTCCCCACGCCGGCGATGGTCGTGACGCGCTTCTCTCGGAGATCGATTTTCCGCAGCAGGTGGTTCTCGGTGTCGGCCACGTAGAGGGTCTCGCCGTAGAGGGCCATGCCTTGCGGATGGTTGAAGGCGGCCTGCCCGTAATCGCCGTCATGGGCGCCGATCGCCCCCGAGCCGATGGCGTCCACCAGGCGCCCTTCCAGATCGGCGATCACGATGCGGTTGTGGTTGCTGTCGGCGATGAACAGGCGGTTGCTCTGCTGGTGGGCCAGCACCTTGCCGGGGAAGCGGAGCGGCGTTTCTTTCTGGCGATCGGCGAGCAGGTTGAAGCGGATCGGCGTCCGGTCGAGCGTTCCCTTCTTGCGATAGTGGGGAACGGCCCGCTTGAGGATCGCGTCGACCTCCTCGAACTTGAACTCGCCGCTGCGGGCCCACACGGCGTAGCCCTCCGGGTCGATCATCAGGATGGTGGGCCAGACTCCCACGCCGAAGGAGTTCCAGAGGACGTGCTTGTCGTCGTTGACCACGGGATGCTCGATCTCGTACCGCAGGATCGCCTTGGCGATGTTCTCGGCGTCCCGCTCCGTCTCGAACTTGGCCGAGTGAACGCCGATCACCACCAGCTCGTTCGGATACGCCCGTTCGAGCTTCTCCAGCTCCGGCAGCACGTGCATGCAATTGATGCAGCAGTAGGTCCAGAAGTCGAGAAGCACGAACTTGCCCCGCAGGTCGCTCATCCGCAGCGGACCGCCGGTGTTGAGCCACTCCATGTCCTTGGGGAAGTCGCGGACGGGAACGCGACGGCCGAAAGGATTGCCCCTGTCCGTGGGCGCCGGCGCGGCGCCGAACGCCGCGCCGCTTTCGTACGCGGCTTGTTGTGCCTCGGCAGCCATCACCAAGAGAGTTCCGGCCAGCAACATGGCCGGACCCGTCACACACCACGAGCAAAGCAAATTCCGCAGAGACATGGACACACCTCGGTCAGCGGATAAGCTGGGCGGTAGCAACCAGGCGGGACAACCTCGAAGACTCAAACGGTAAGCGGGAGAGGCCGCCGAATTTGCCTCGGCGGACCTTCACCTTCAGCCTACCCCAATTGCCGCTCCAGGAAAACGTCGCGACGGATTTGAAGCGCGAAGCGGCGCCGGTTTTCGAGAGTTGGGCGAGCAATAAGAAAGGCCCGCGAGGCGGTTTGCCTCGCGGGCCGTTTCTTTGGCTTGCTCAGGAAAGCGGCCTTACCTCTGGCTCAGCGACGGCGCCTTGCTGTTTTCGTGGGCCGACCGCAGTTGCGCGCGGCGCGCCGCTTCGTGGGCGATATGGGCGCCGCGGAACACCTGCTGGGGCGCGAAGAAGGGCTTGGTCACGCCGTTGAGGTGCCGTATGCCGATCTTCGCCGCCAGTTCCTGGAAGGTCATATCGTCGGTGAAATGCCACGCCGCGGCCTGGGCCGAGGCCTGATCGATCTCACCGCGGCCGAGCATGGAGCAAATCTCGTAGACCTGCGGATCGTCGTTGAATTTCTTGAGCGGAATGAGTGTGTAGATGACGCGGGGATCGGGATCCGTCTTGCCGTGCTCCAGGCAGACGGTGGTCACCTTAATTTTGCCGGTCCTTTCGGGAGCGACGTTGAAGAAGCCGCCGCCGCCCAAACCGCCGCCGCCACCGCCGAATCCGCCGCCGCCGAATCCGCCGCCGCCCATGCCGCCGCCGCCGCCGCCGCCCAATCCGCCGCCCAATCCTTGCTGGCCGCCGCCGCCCAAGCCGCCCCCGCCCAGGCCGCCGCCGCCCAAGCCGCCCCCGCCCAGGCCGCCGCCGCCGAGGCCGCCGCCGCCAAAGCCGCCGCCGAAGCCCTGCCTCAAGGCCGGAACCCCGGCGAATGCCTCCGGCAAGGCGATTTTAAGAGGTTTGTCGGTCTTATTGGTGATGAGCACGGTCGCCTGCTTGGCGTCTTTGGGAATCAGCTTGACCTCGATCTCGCCCGACTCCATCGCGGAGAACAGCTCGACTTCCGTCGCCTCCGCGTCGCCGACGCGGTCGGCAGCCCGCGCGTCGTTGTAAAGGACCGCGGGGCCGGCCATGGCGGCGGCCAACAGCGCCGCCAATCCAAAGAAACCCGCCGGCGCCAAGAAGACGCGAAAACCAACAACATTCATGGGAAACTCCTACGCCTGGACTCGCTCCAGAGTGATACATGCCCCCGCGCCTTGTTCAGCATAATCGGCACGGCATCAAAAACGCAAGCATTTTTTCCACCATACTTCGTCTACTGACGCACGACATCGGCGGCAGCGGCCCCGCTTGTGGATGGGGGGCGGGCTCATTATTATGCTCGTTTGCCTCGCTTCTTCACCGGAAATCTCCCCGCGATGCGTCATGTCCTTTCCGCGCTGGTGCAGAATGTGCCGGGAGTGTTTGCGCACATCTCGGGGATGCTCGCCTCGCGCGGCTACAACATCGACTCCCTTGCGGTGGGCGAGACCGAAGACCCGCACCTCTCGCGGATGACGTTCGTCATCGTCGGGGATGAGCGGGTGCTGGAGCAGGTCCGCAAGCAGTTGGAGAAAATCGTCACCGTCGTCAAGGTGGACGACATCAGCTCCCAAAATTACGTGGAGCGGGACCTGATGTTGATCAAGGTCAAGGCGCCTCCCGGCGGCCAGCGGACCGAGATTCGCGAAATGGTCGAGATCTTCCGCGGCCGGATCGTGGACATCGGCGACGAGGTGATGATGATCGAAATCTCCGGCAAGGAAGGGAAGATCGAGGCGTTCATCGACCGCATGCGCCCCTACGGCATCCTCGAGCTGGTCCGCACCGGCCGCATCGCCATGGTCCGCAGCCACCAGGATACGACGTAGCCAACCAGCTTCGATTCGCGGCGCAAGAGAGCCGCGAGACGAGGTCAGGAACCAGAAGTCAGTTCAGTCAGCCCTGACCCTGACCCTGACCCCTGACCCCTGACCCTGACCCCTGACCCCTCACCCCTGACCCCTGACCCCTCACCCCTGACCCCTGACCCCTCACCCCTGACCCCTCACCCCTCACTCAGTCCGACTTACGCTCAACATGCCCGCCAAAATCTACTACGACAACGACGCTGACCTGTCGCTGCTGAAAGACAAGACGATCGCGATTCTCGGCTACGGATCGCAAGGTCATGCCCAGGCGCAGAACCTGCGGGACAGCGGCTGCAACGTGATCGTCGGGCAGCGGAAGGGGGGCAGGAACTATGACCTGGCGATCGAGCACGGCTTTAAGCCGCTCCCGCTGGAGGACGCCGCTTCGCAGGCGGACCTGGTGAATATTCTTCTGCCCGACGAGGTGCAGGGGGACCTGTACCGCGAGTTCATCCGGCCGAACCTCAAGCCGGGCGACATCCTGATGTGCTCGCACGGGTTCAACATTCACTTCGGGCAGGTCACGCCGCCCGAGGGTGTCGATACGCTGCTGGTGGCGCCGAAGGGGCCGGGGCACCTGGTGCGAAGCGAATACGTCAAAGGGGGCGGCGTGCCGTGCCTGATCGCCATCGGCGCCGGGGCTTCGCAGGAGACGTTGCGGATGGGGCTGGCGTATGCGAAGGGGATCGGCGGGACGCGGGGGGGCGTGATGGAGACGAACTTCGCCGAGGAAACCGAGACGGATCTCTTCGGCGAGCAGGTCGTGTTGTGCGGCGGCGTGAGCGAGTTGGTGAAGGCCGCATTCGAGACGCTGGTGGAGGCGGGCTACCAGCCCGAGATGGCGTACTTCGAGTGCCTCCATGAGCTGAAGCTGATCGTCGATCTGTTCTATCAGGGCGGCCTCAGCTACATGCGGTACAGCGTCTCGAACACCGCCGAGTTCGGCGACTACACCCGCGGACCCCGGATCATCAACGATCAGACTCGGGCGGAAATGAAGAAGATCCTGAACGAGATCCAGACCGGCCAGTTCGCCCGGGAGTGGATCCTCGAGAACAAGGCCGGCGCCCCGGCGTTCAAGGCCATGCGGCGCCGCGACCGCAACCTTCAGATTGAAGACGTCGGCCGGCGGCTGCGAAGCCTGATGAGTTGGATTGACGCCAAGGAAGTAGAGTGATGGACTACCAGCGGACCCTCGAGACCTGTGCCCGGCTCAAGCCGGGGGATAGAATCGAAGTGAGGCATTTGGTGCGGGTCGGCTTTCGCTCCTGGACCACGGTCACGCGGGGCGAGGTGGTGTCGAAGGATCGCCGCCGCCACAGCCTCCATTTTCGCCGCAACTTCGACGACAAGGTCTTCAGCGATATGATCGTCCTCCGCCGCGACGACGGCGAGCTGACGACGATCACCATCGACGAGTTCTCCGAAGTCCGCGTGCTTCAAGAAGCGAGCGAGCGCCAGCCGGCCCGCGACGACGTCTGAACGACATTGGCGAAGGGGGGCTCGTCTTCGAGTCGCCGCATGACCGAGCAGCAGCCGTACGACCGCAGCAGCAAGTGGCTGATTCAGCATCACGGCGACTCGATTCTCCGGCTTGCGTCGATAACATCGAGCGCTGGCGCCCAGCACAAGCGGAGGTCGTGCAGCCGCGGCAGCTTCCCGATGGACTGTTGGACGTGCGCCTGCGCGGCGAGGATCAGGACAACCTGTTTTTATGGGAAATTGCGACATTTCCGGAGCGGCGGGCAACCCACCAATCTGGTGCGCGACACGATGATCGTGTGCCTGGATCGGCACGAATTGCCGGAAGTGATTGTCCTTGTGCTCCGCCCGAAAGGTCGATACCGCATTCCCACGCAGTCGCGCCTCCGCAGTCGGCGGGGCTATTCTTCGTGCACGGTCCGGTGGACGGTGATTGAGCTCTGGCGCCTACCTGCCGAGAAGCTTTTAGAAGCGGGAGATGTGGGGCTGACTCCGTGGGTGATGTTGGCCGACTCTGCCTTGCCGCCTGCGAAGCTGGCCCAGCGCTGCCGGACAGCGATCGAAGAACAGGCGCCTCCTGAGGAGCGCCAGAACTTCTTCGCGGTCCTTCAGGTCCTGGCCCGGCTGCGGTATAATGATCCTGAGGTCTTCGCCATTTTTGGAGGCAAACAAACGATGATTGAGTCGCCGCTGATTCACGAGGTCGTCGCGGAAGCCGTCGCGGAAGCCCAGCATGAAATGATCCTCAAGTTTCTCAGAAGCCGTTTCGGCAAGGTTCCCGCCGATCTGGAGTCGCAGATTCGCTCGGTGTTGGATTCGGAGCGATTGTCAGAGTTGGGGGGCGTCGCCGGAAGCTGCCAGAACTTGGATGCGTTTCGGCAGGCCCTGTGACCGCGAAGGCAAGCAAACCATGGTGGAATGGGCGATCTTTCAGCAGATCGTCGCGGAGACCCAACACGCCATAATCCCGAAAAGCCCCCAAACTATGTACGGCGAGGTTCCCGCTGACTTGGCGTCGCAGATTCGATCGGCGCCGGATACGGAGCGATTGCTCTCCGTCAATGCGATATGCGATCAGCCCCTTCCGCCGCCTCTCACCAATTGACGCACGCTCTTCACACCCGACACGAACGCACCTACGCGGCCAACCGGTTTGTGTATCCGGTCCTGAGCCGTCGTGCGGGCGGGTTGTCGGTTGGGGTGAATCTGAATCCCGATAAGATTTGCAACTTCGACTGCATCTACTGCCAGGTCGATCGTACCGAGCAAAGCCAGACGCGCTTCGTCGAGATGGACTCTCTGCTGCGGGAACTGGAGGAAACGCTGGAGTCGGCCGCATCGGGCCGCCTCTTTGAGAGCGGGAAGTTCCGCGACACGCCGCCGCATCTGCGGACGCTGCGGGACATCGCCTTCTCGGGCGACGGCGAGCCGACCACCTACACCAACTTCGACGAGATCATCGACGACTGCGCCTTGCTCAAGCGCCGCCTCGGCCTTGACGACGTGCAGATGCGTCTGATCACCAACGCCAGCATGTTCCACCGCCCGCACGTGCAGCGGGGGCTGGAGATCCTCGATCGGAACCAGGGAGAGATTTGGGCCAAGCTCGAAGCCGGAACCGAGGACTATTTCCGGCTGGTCGATCGCACGCCGATCCCCTTCCCCCGCATCCTGGACAATATCACGCAGGCGGCGCGGGTCCGGCCGATCGTCATTCAATCGCTCTTCATGCGAGTCGCGGGCGAGCCGCCTTCGCAGGCTGAGTTGGAAGCATTTTGCGATCGCCTGAACGAGATTGTCTCCGCCGGCGGCCAACTCAAGCTGGTGCAGGTCTACACCGTGGCCCGCCGGCCGGCGGAAAGCTACGTCGCGCCGCTCACGGACGCGGAAGTTGACGCCGTCGCGGAACTCGTGCGGCGCCGCACCGGCTTACCGGCGGCGGAGTTCTACGGCGCGTCTCCAGCTTGATACCGGGCCGTCCGGGAAACGCAGCCGCTTTGGCGAAAACTGAGCACCTGGCCGATGACACGGAGTTTTTGCGATGGCAGTGCTGGACTGGTACCCGCTTCACCAACAGGAGCTCACGCGAAACTGGGAACTCCTCGAACGCCGCCAACCCCTGAACCCAATTGATCCTTTGGAGTAGCTTCATGTTCCTGCACGTCACCGAAGCCGAACACATCGCGGATCACCGCATTCGCGTTTCCTTTAACGACGGCACAACAGGGGAGATTGACCTGTCCGGATCATTGGACGGGCCGGTTTTCGAACCGCTCCAGAACGTGGATTTTTTCCGGTCGTTCTCGATAATCGGACATACCCTCGCATGGCCGAATGGCGCTGATTTCGCCCCCGAGCATCTACACTCTCTCGTTGCGACTCCGGCGGGCCGGTAAACCCCTGTCGCGGCAACAACCCCCGTTGCTGTCCAGTTCCACCCGTCTACCTTCAGCCGCCTGCCTCACTTCACCTTAAGCATCCGCTCCAGCGCGGCGAGCGACCAGCGCGCGGTTTCTTCGTCCACTTCGATCACGTTCACCGGCGTTCCCGCGGCGAGGTTCTCCAGGCTCCAACAGAGATGCGCCAGGTCGATGCGGTACATCGTGGCGCACATGCAGATTACCGGCGAGAGGAAGTGAATCTCCTGCTCGGGATGCTCCTGCTTGAGGCGGTTCACCAGGTGCAGCTCTGTGCCGATCGCCCACTTCGTGCCCGGCGGCGCCGCCTCCACCGTGCGGATGATCGTCCCGGTGGAGCCGGAGACATCCGCCAGATCGTTCACCTCCTGCGGGCATTCCGGGTGGACCAGAATCTTGATGTCGGGAATCCGCTCCCGCAAGCCGTGCACGTGCTCGGGGCGAAACATCTGGTGAACGCTGCAGTGCCCCTTCCACAGGATCACTTTGCTTTGCTGCAGCGACTCCTCGCTGTTGCCGCCAAGATCGCTGTTGTAGGGATCCCACACCGGCATCTGTTCATTCGTGATCCCCATCTTCAGCGCCGTGTTGCGGCCCAGATGCTGATCGGGGAAGAACAGCACCCGGCTGGTGCGCCGGAAGGCCCACTCCAGCACCGCCGCGGCGTTGCTGGAGGTGCACACGATGCCCCCGTGCCGGCCGCAGAAAGCTTTGAGGCTGGCGGCGGAGTTGATGTACGTGACGGGAGTGACGTCGTCGGTACCGATCACCTCGCCCAGATCGGCCCAGGCCGCCTCAACCTGGTCGATGGCGGCCATGTCGGCCATCGAGCAGCCGGCGGCCATGTCCGGCAGCACCACGGTCACGCGGCTCCCACGCTCGGCCACTTTCTCCGGCCGATTGGCCAGGATGTCGGCCGTCTCGGCCATGAAATGGACGCCGCAAAACGCGATGTACCGGCAATCGCTGCTCTCGGCCGCCATCTGGCTGAGCTGATAGCTGTCCCCCCGCAGATCGGAAAGGGCGATCACCTCATCCTGCTGGTAGTGATGCCCGAGGATCAGCAGCTCCGAGCCCATCTGCTCGCGCACCGCCTGAATGCGAGAAGCAAGCGTCTCGTTGTCCAGCGGCTTGTAATCCGCAAGCGGAAAAGTCGGAGCAGGCGCGGCGACAGTGCTCATGAGCCGGGCGACAGCCGGTTTCCCGGCGGCCTACAACAGAAGGCAAACACCAAGACACGAAATTATATGGCGTTTTCGGCCCCGGGGAAAGGTAAACATGAGCCGCGGACCGCGTGAACCGGTAGCTTCCACATCAGGCGTCATGAGGCCGACTTGATCATTGGAAGACCTCACGCGCCCGAGAGAATTCTTGTGCGCGCCAGCCAACGCGACTAGCATTAAGGCGCCGCGCGAAAATGCGTTCGCTGTCATGGAGTTGCAATATCATGAGCCCGCAACAAATCCGTAACGCCATGGCGCTCTACGGCGACGCCCATTTCTGGATCCGCCATGGCGAAAGCTCGGGGTGGGGGGTTCAAGCGCGCCAAGGCAGTCGCCTCCTCCACCTGGTCGGAGACGCGTCGGCCCGCGTCAGCAAAAAGCATCCCGTCATCGTCGAGTTTGGTGACCCGCAACAGCGGAATCCCGCCCACACCGTTGCCGTCCTGCGCCGTCTGCGGCGATTTATGGAGCAGAATGGATTTGTAGAGCTCAGCAGCGATCAGACGGAGTTCGGCGCGCGGGTGACTTTTGCCGGGAAGGGCGCCGCCAAGAAGCTGGCGCCCGCGCCCCCGGCGACGCCGCGGCCGGAGGCGCCTCAACTGCCGCAAGTGAAGCTCACGGATTCGCCGGGCGCGGCCAAACCAGACGGGATTTCGAACCTGGAGTCGAAGTTCGAAATTCAACTCCCCGCCGACTATCGCGCCTTCCTGGCCCAGTACAACGGCGGCGTTCCCGCAGCGGGAAATCTCGACACCGGCGAAGCGGACGTCGGCGTCATCACGATCGACCGGTTTCTATCCGTGACCGACTCGCCTGGCGCGTTCCACGAAAATGACTTGGGTTCTAATATCGAGTTTCAATGGGGGTCTCTAGATCTGCCGGAAGATTTCATTCCGATCGCACGGGCGGACGAAGACATCATCCTGCTCTGCGTCAAGGGATCGAATGCCGGACGCGTGCGACTGTGGCGCGACATCGAAGGAGGGTACGAAGAGGAAAATACGTTGTCTCTTGCGGGATCGTTTGCCGAGCTGTTGGAACGGCTGTCCGATCGCGCAACCGAATAGCGTACGCTGCGCGCCACCGACTCGCCGTCATGCCTTGAATTCGCAAGCGGCGGCTCGTTATCGGGCGCCGCAGCACTTCTTGAATTTCTTGCCGCTGCCGCACGGGCACGGCTCGTTACGTCCGACTCGCGGGGCGGCATGGCGGATGGTCGTCGCCGCCGGCGCCGCTTCGTATTCCGCGTCGTCCTTCCAAGCGCTCACGGGGAAAGGCGCGTTGGAAGGCAGACGACGGTTCGCGACG
>JAHWKS010000615.1 GCA_019347795.1 Planctomycetota bacterium
CGGGGCTGCCGGAGAACGTATACACGTCGCCTTGTCCCGGCCGGCTGAGGGCGCCGAGGCCGCCTCCCTCGACCGAGATCAGATCGAGAACGCGAATCAGGTTGCCGCGATCGTCGTAGTCGAAGAACGTTGTCGCGCCGCGCGTGTTGGTGATGTCGGAGACGAGCTTTTGCGCGTTGTACCGGCGTAGGGGTCCTTCGCCGATGACGTCGGTCATCGAAACCAGTTGCCCGTCATCGGACAGCGTGAACTCCGCCAAGTCCCCTGCGGCGTCCACGTAGGAGGCCGTCGGATTCGAAAGGGCGACCGCAGGCGGCGGAGCGTCGCGATCGGTGGTTTGCTCCGGACGATAAAGCCCCGTCGTCGCATACGGCTCGATGAACATCTCGGCGCCGTCGGGGAGGACCACCCGCTCCGCCCGGCCGTGGAAACCGTACTGCCGCTGAATCATTCCGCCGCGCCGGTCGGTTTCTCCCGTGAGCAATCGCCGCGAGTCGTACTGGAACTGGCGCGTCGAGCCGTCGGCATCGGTGATCCGCATCAGATTGCCGGCTGCGTCGTAATCCAACTGCGTCACGCGGCCGGCGGGATCGGTGATCGTTTCCACGCGATCGCCCGCGTAGCCGAAGGTCGTCTCCTGTCCCACGGGGTCGGTGATCGAGACCAGCCGACCCATCGCATCGTAGTTGTAGGTGGTCTGATTCCCGTGGCGATCGCGCACCGACTCCAATCGGTCGGCTGCGGTGAAGGTGTAAACCGTCTGGTCCGGGAGCGTGCGCTCGAAGCGGCCGTCGGCCAGCCGCCGGAGCGTGGCGAAGTCTCCGGCGGGCGAGACAAACGGCTCTCCCGCGGTGGGCGGCGGTTCGAATACGAGCGTCGTCCCGTCGCCGTCGATGAGAAGCAGCTTGCCGTCGGGATGCTCGACGATCTCCTGAAAGCCTTCCAGGCTCCAGCCGGCCCCAAAGGGGCCGTCCGCGCGGTTGACGATCGCCAGCTCGCCGTCGGCCATGACGGTCGATCCGACGTTGCCGCGGAAGAGAAACCCGGTGCGGACGGTGTAGTCGTAGACCCCCGTGGCTGGATCGGGTATCTCCAGTTGCAGCGCGGCTTCAATATCGCCTCCCGCCGGCGGCAGCGACCAGAAATGCCAATCCCCTGGAACGCCCAGATCCGCGAGCGAGGCGCCGGGATGGGTGTAGGCGAAGTCGCCCAGGCGGACCGTCAATTCGCCGATCAGCCGCGAATCGAAATTCGCCACCCACGCCGGTATCTCGGTGAAGCCGAACCGCACGATCGGCCGCAGATCGGCCCAGCGCGAGTCGTATCGCAGTGCGGCGCCGAAGTCCCGCTCCAGGATACGGTACGCGGGCAATGCGTGCAGCTCCACCACGCCGCCGGTGTACAGCTCCACTTCGTTGGCCCAGGGCGCCGTGGCCGGACAGACGGGACAGCCGTGCGGCTCCGCCCGCGTGCGCGCCATCGAGGGGGACGGGTCGAAGGCGTGCCAACTGCTGTTGAGGATCCCGCCGGAGATTGTCTCGATCAGGGCCCCGTCGGCGGTCACCACGCCGGCGCCGACCAGGTCGAATTCCCCGGTCACGGGATTGATCGACCACAGGTCCATCAGCGTGCCGGGCGGAAAGCCTTCGCGATTGGGGAGCGTCAGCGGCGCGGGGGTGGTGAAGACCATCTCGGCCGGCTGAATGGTGACCACCACCTGCGGCGAGAGGTCCGGCGGCAAGGCGGCCGGCGTGCGCTCCGGCGGCACCTCCGTGATGCTCAACACGCCGTCGAAGAAGCCGCCTTGCTGATCCATCAGCGTCCCGGCCGCCACGAACACCGCGGCCGGCGCCTCGCCCGGAACCAGCGGCACGCTTACCGTAGTGTCGTTGTCGGGATCGATCGTCGCTCCCCCGGCTACGTCCAGCACCGGCAGGAAGATCGGCCGGCCCACCACGTTGTTCACGTTTTCGTAAAGCGGGTGGCCGAGCAACAGGTGCAGCTTCTCTGCAATGAAGGGATAGGGATCCGGGCCGGGGGTCTGTTCGCCGTGGATGAGGAGGGTGTCCGCGGGAGGCGAACCGGTCAGCTCGAGCAGAAAGGCGCCGTCGGCGCCGGTAACCGCGGCGTCGGCGCCGGCGGTGATCGGCACGTCGGCGAGCGGCTCTCCGTCGATGTTCTGCACCACGCCCGAGACGCGCGTCGTGCCGATCGGGTCGGGTGCCACGGTCAACAGAACGTCCCGTGTCGAGCGGGCGGCGCCGTCGTCGGCCAGCAGCGTGAAGTTATAAACTCCCTCCTCGCCCGGCGCCGGCTGGAAGCGGAGCACGTCTTCCAAGAGGCCGCCCGTGGGAAGGCCGCCGGGCGCGGCAATGGAAAGCGACACGAAGTCGCCGTCGGAATCGCTGACCGCGACGGGAACCTCGAGAAACCCGCCCGGCATCACCGACAACGGGGCGATGGCGCCGATCGCCGGCGGATTGTTCGGCCCGCCGACGAGCACCTCCGGCCGGAGAGCGAAACGGACCCGGTCGGGATTATCGAACTCCACGAGCACGGGATCAGAGGCCGCGCCTGCCGCCAGTCCGCCGCGCGGGACGGCGCCGGTGAGGTTAACGTACGGCGCCCCGTCGTCATCCTCTCCAGAGGCGTTGAGCAGCGTGTTTGGTTCCTTGTTAGGCGCCGGCCTTCGCAATGAGTTCGCGAACGGATGGGACGAGATCCGTTGGAATGACCATCAGCGTTTGCCCTTCGGTTTCCAACGCTGCTTCGTCTTCGGCCGTCAGCTCATCGTCGTCCATCTGATCGCCTTTCCCCAGGCCGGAAAAGGACCACGGATGGCAATGCCGGCCCACGGATGATGATTCGCGCAACGGCGCGTCCAGGAAACCATCCGTGGGCCGGCGTTGCCATCCGTGGTCCGTTCCCCCAAAGTGCAGAACACCATGGCCGCGTCGTCGAAGGCCACGGCGATTTTGCAGTCGGAAAGAAGAAGAACGCTAATCGTCGCTAATATCCGCTAATTCCCAAATCAGATCAGCGCAGATTAGCGGCGATTAGTGTTCCTTCTCCGCCGAATTTCGTAGTTGCCGACCGCCAAGAAAAATTTTTTTCCCCCAGAGGCTTGACGGCGCCGCGAGTATTGGTATACTAACATACACTATCTGCGAGTTGAGCGATTCTTCCGCTGAGGTGATCCCGTGCTGCCGCCGATTCATCCGATTTGCCGGTTGTTCCCGATGCTGCCTCACGCGGAGCTGGAGGGGATGGCGGAGGATATCCGCCGTCGCGGGAAGTTGCTGGAGCCGATCGTGCTCTTCCAGGGGGCGGTGCTGGATGGACGGAATCGCCTGGAGGCCTGCCGCCGGGCCGGTGTGCAGCCGTCGTTTGTTGACTGGCAGGGAGAGGGTTCGCCCCTGGAATGGGCCATCGCCAAGAACATCCGCCGACGCCAATTGAACGCCAGCCAACGGGCAGTTCTGGTCCTGCAGGTGTTGCCCCTGTTGGAGTGGGAAGCCCTGGAGCGACGGCGACAGTACGCGTCACCCGAAAGAAGGTTAGCGCAACTTTGCGCTAACCCGCCACAAGAAGGGAGCGGCGACGACCGGGGCAAAGCCGCAGAGCATGCCGCGCGGCTGGTGGGCGCCAGTCCGCGGTACATCCAGGCCGCCAAGCGCGTTCAAGGCACGTGCCCGGAGCTCTTGCCGCACGTGACGTTGGGCAAGATCAATATGATCGACGCGCAATTGGCCGCGAACCTCTCCCCGGGGATTCGCTCCAGGGTGCTCCAAGAACTTTCCCAGGCGCCGCCGGGCCTGGCCGTCGAGGCCCGCCGCACGATCCGCGCCCACTGCGGCGTGATGCCGCTTCGCGACTATACCGAGTATCGCATCCTCGTGAGGGACGATCAGCTCACTGCGCTGGACGCCGGCGAAGAAATCACCATCAAACTCGGCGACCGCACCTGCCGCCTCCGCCTCGTAGAGCCGCCGAAAGCAAAAGAAGCAACTCCCTCGCGCACCAGGCGCTCCACCTGGCCGCGGCGGTAGTAGCTGATTTCGGTGTTCACGCTCCCTCAGCCGCCGCGGCAGGTCAGACTGGTCGTTACCGATTGAACGCGCAGACCGCCGAGCAGGGACGACACATCACGCACAGACAAAGGGGCAAAGGGGCGGCGCTCCGGCGCTCCCCGGCCGCTAGGGGACTTTCGGCGTCTCGCCTATGATGAAGCCCTTGTGGAGTTGCCGCCGATTCAAATGTCGTGGAGCAAGGGCGCCGTGGACGTGAGTGTGCTGATTTTTTTTGTGGCCGGGTTGGCGTTGATGATTGTCGGCG